>CAZLTF010000269.1:0-3332 GCA_964562195.1 uncultured Bacteroidales bacterium
AAAGGCTTGAAAAAATCTTTGCCCGAACGTTATCACCATATGCTTGGTGATAATGAAAAAGCCTTGATGCGTGGTATGGAAATCGTAGAAACAGTGCACGCTTTGTAGGCTTGCTTCTACCCCAATAAGAGCAGCTTCCACACGAAGCTGCTTTTTTTTGCATCAAAATATTTTCAAAAACCTGCCGGATAACAAAACATATCGAATATTATTTCAAAGATATCAATAATCTTCATACCTTTGCCGTGCAATACAACTCCGGTTTATTCTGAAATGAACCGGATTGAAAATGAGAAATATACATAAAATAAAAAATACAATGGGAAAAGATAATAGAAGAAAACGCAGAGCAAAACAAAATCCTTTTATGAAAAACATTTTGGATTTCTTTGTTGCTCATCCAAAACACCTGTACAATTACAAACAGGTTGCCAAGAAACTCGAAATAGATGATAAAGCCGGACGCAATCTCGTGGCTGATTTACTTCAAAAATTGGTGAGAAAAGGCGAACTGGAAGAAAATGGAAAAGGAAAATATTGCCTCCATCCGAAAAATACCAAAAACTATATTAAACCACAAGAAATAGAGGGAATTGTCGATCTGAAAAAAACAGGGAAAGCCTATATTTCTACTCCTGCATTGACAGAAGATGTTTTTATTGCCGCCAATCATACCAATCATGCCCTCAATGGTGATAAAGTAAGAGTAAGCCTCTTCCCAAGACGAAAAAATCATAAGCCCGAAGGACAGATAACGGAGGTCTTGGAACGAAAAAAACATTCCTATGTAGGGATTATCAAGATGCACAAAAATTTTGCATTTCTTGTCGCTGACAATAAACATATGCCCGTGGATTTGTATATCCCGATGAGTAAAATCAAAGATGCCAAAGACGGACAAAAAGTCATAGCAAAGATCTTGGATTGGCCGGAATATTCCAAAAATCCCTTTGCCGAAGTAACAAAAGTCTTAGGAACACCGGGCGAAAATGAAGTCGAAATGATGGCTATACTGGCAGACACGGATTATCCGATGGAATTTCCCAAAGCGGCACTCAAAGAAAGTGAAGCTATTCCTACCATTATCGATGAAAAAGAAGTTGCCAAGCGAAGGGATTTCAGAAATGTGATGACCATCACCATTGACCCTGCCGATGCCAAAGATTTTGACGATGCACTTTCCATTCGTAAACTCGCAAATGGCAACTGGGAAGTAGGAGTTCATATCGCAGATGTATCTCATTATGTAAAACCGGGAACAGCTCTCGACGAAGAAGCCTACAATCGTGCTACTTCCGTATATCTCGTGGATAGAACAATCCCAATGTTGCCCGAAAAATTATCCAATGGTGTCTGTTCACTTTCTCCTCACACGGATAAATTGACCTTCTCGGCTGTCTTTGAGATGGATATGGAGGCAAATGTGATCAACCAATGGTTTGGAAAAACAATTATTCATTCGGATCGCCGTTTCAATTATGCCGAAGTACAAGCCATGATTGAAGGAGAGGAAGGTGATTATAAACCGGATGTTATGTGGCTGCATTTCCTGGCGGAAAAATTACGCACCGCAAGATTCAAAAAAGGTGCTATTACATTTTCTTCCGAAGAAGTAAAATTTGAACTGGATGAAAAAGGAAAACCAATTCGTGCTTATATCAAAGAACAGAAAGAAGCCAATTGGTTGGTAGAAGAATTTATGCTTTTGGCCAATCGAAAAGTAGCAGCTCATATCGGTATGAAAACCAAAGGACACGCCAATCCTCGCACCTTCATTTACCGGATTCATGATGAACCCAATCAAGAGAAATTGACTCAATTTGCTGAATTTTTGGAACGTATAGGATACAGCATAAGCCTGAAATCACCTCGCAAAATAGCACAATCAATGAATGAATTGTTTCAGCTTGTAAAAGGAAAAGGAGAGGAGCATATGATTGAAAGTATTGCTGTCAGAACAATGGCAAAAGCGGTCTATTCTACCATAAATATCGGTCATTATGGACTCTCCTTTAAATATTATACCCATTTCACTTCACCTATCAGACGCTATCCCGATTTGATGGTACATCGTCTATTGCAACACTATTTGCAAGGTGGAAAATCCGTAAGTGCCGAAGACTATGAGCTAAAATGTAAACATTCCTCCGAAATGGAGAAAAGGGCAATGGAAGCTGAAAGGAATTCTGTCAAATACAAACAGATTGAATATATGCTTGACAAAATAGGTATGCTTGTCAATGGGGTAATCTCCGGAGTAAGTAAATGGGGTATTTTTGTGGAAGTCGCCGAAAGCAAAAGCGAAGGGCTGGTTTCTTTCAAAGATATGCACGATGACTTGTATTATCTGGATGAAGACAACTACCGCGTCGTAGGGTACAACAATAATATGGAACTGAAATTGGGAGACAGTGTACAGGTCAAAATAAAAAATGTAGATCTCATCAAACGTCAAATGGATTTGGAATTGGTGTAATTAGTGTTCGCTGAAAAACTCTCAAACGGGTAAAAAAAATGAATTACGTAAAAATATCAATAATGAGTTCGGTCAAAAAACAAGCAAATTAATACAATGAAAGCACTTCTGTGATTTTCAGCAGACTCTAATTATTCGTGGTATATCTGAATATCCGTTTTTTTGATTGAAATTAATTTCCCCCAAAAAAAAGAGCCTTCGTAATGAAAGGCTCTTTTTTATGTTTGAAAACTTATGATGGATTATTTTGTAAGCACCACACGTTTAACGGTTTTAAAATTGTTAGTTTGAATATTGACAAAATAAATTGCCTCCGGATATTGACCGGAATTGAAAACAGCTATATGCTGACCATTTTCTTCATCGGCAATGTCCTTGATGACTTCTATTTCCTGTCCAAGTGTATTCAAAATACTAATTCTAACATCTGAATTTTCATTCAAATAATATTTTACATTCAGTTGATTTGTGAAAGGATTTGGAAATACTTCAATTCCACTAATGGAATTTTCATTTATTCCTGTTGTTTCAACTTCTATGTAATCTGCTTTCACTAATGTGTCACTATTAGTACCATTAGAAACAATCAATTTCACGGAGTACGAACCAAAATCATTATAGGTTACGACCGGATTTTGATCGGTAGAAGTGGCTGGATCACCGCCTTCGAAAGTCCACTCCCAAGATGTTGGATTACCGGTAGAATAATCGGTAAATGTGATCGACTCACCCTCAACAATAGTTGTTTCGCTTGCAGTAAATGAAGCGGTCAAAGGTTGAGGTGCATTGCCAAGTCCAAAGAAGGTAAGATATTGATTCATCAACTCATCTTTGGTGCTAGGAGAGCTGGCATCAT
>CAZLTF010000270.1:0-1680 GCA_964562195.1 uncultured Bacteroidales bacterium
TATTATTCTTACAGGTGATAATGAGGGAGGTCAGGCTTTTGCGACTCATTTGAATGGGATTGTGATCTCTCTTGGATCGTTGTTGAGTGCATTTGGTATCGCAAAAGCTCAAAAGAGAATTAGCGGTGGATAAGGATCTTAAGGAGGCTGTAATTGAGCTAGTACTAGCTCAAAAGCAGACTACAAAAAATATTGATGAATTAAGAAGTGAATTTAAAGAAGTGATGCTCGTATTGGGTCAGGTGGGTGTGTTGAATCAAAAAATTAGTTCTGCACATCGTCGTATTGATGAGCAGGTAATATTAATAAAAGAGTTGATTAATAGAAGCGACATAGATATTGACAAATTAAATGCCAAAATCGACAAGATTGTCTATCTTTGGATTACTACACTTATAAGTTCTGTTGGAGCATTAGTATTAATTTTAATTAAATGAGGGAAATATATGAGATATATATATATAGTAATTGTAGTTGGACTTCTTTTTTTGGGATGTTCGGAGAAAAAATTAACTCCTATTTCTCCACAAAAAGTAGAAACAAAAAGTGATAAGTTTATGGGTAAAAGGCTGGAGAATCCATGGGCTTATACTCGGATGTGTCAAATATCTATCTTGAGAAGAAAAAAAGGTATCGCTACCCAGGATGATAATGCGACTATCAAATATTTCTGTGACAAAAAAATTGAGTGTGAAAATGCTAAAAGATCTCGATATGTTGTTGATATAGAATTTTATGAGGCGGTATGTCATGACGATAAGTGATATTGAAAAACTTAGAGAAGAGATTGGCAGTTATAAAAATACGGATATTCGGATATTAATATTTAGAGTTCATAGGCTGTTGAAAAATAATTTTGATTATGTAAGTGATGATATTCAATATCCACAGCTAGTAAAAGAGATTTGGGATGTTTGGAAATTGCAAACTAAAAAAATTACAACGATTGAAGATTGCGATGGATTTACACTTAAATATCTATACTTGATGATGATAATTTGTGAAGTACCCACGGATAGGCTTTATTTTGTAGGGGCTTTTGCTTTTACAGGTGAAGGTCATGCGATACCAATGGTAAAAGATCAAGTAGGAATGATGTGGCAATGTGACAATATGCTTATTTCTCCTGTACCTGCTTGGTGGATGTTTAATGGAGTTGGTTGTGTGAGTGATATAAAGAGAGGTCTTGGCGAAATGATGAAACTTAGTGAGCGTGGGAAATGGAGAGAATTTTTGGCTAATAAACTCCCTCAGCCTAGAGAAGTGAAGGGTTGGGTATTTAGATGAGAGCTTGGGAGGGAATAGTAATACATTGTTCTGATAGTAGCTGGGGAACTGAAAAAGATATAGACCAATGGCACAAAGATAAGGGCTGGAGGGGTACAGGTTATCATTTTGTAATACTCAATGGGCAATATAATAATGATACTTATCTTGATCCTCTTGATGGTGCAATTACTCCAGGGCGAAATATTAATCGTGAGGGAGCTCATGCTTTTGGCTATAACCGTTCTCATCTTGGAATTTGTTTGATTGGAAATGGAGAATTTACAGCTAAACAGGCAGGAAGTCTTTATGATTTAGTTATTGGATTTTTGAAAGGTATAGATATAGAGGGAGTATTGGGTCATAGCGAACTAAATTCACATAAACGATGTCCTTGTTTTGATATGGATAAAC
>CAZLTF010000271.1:0-2514 GCA_964562195.1 uncultured Bacteroidales bacterium
TGGAATCGCTTCATCATCCAGAATAACATCCGCTTTGAAAGTAAGAATAATAGAATCGTGAGAAAGCACACTATCAATTTTTTTGCCCACTACTGTTGCCTTCCTCAAAGACTTGGAAACACTTTTTTCAATCCTTTTCAGTTCTTTTTGAAATCCCTCTTTGGAGAAAATTTTTCCATTCTTATTAATCCGGTAATAGACTTGCTTTGACTCTCTCTCTTTACAAGAAACAATAGAAAGGATCAAGAAAATAATCAATATCCTGGAATTCAACATTTTATCACAATATTTAAAAGAATAGAAGAAATAAATAGAATATCCTTCCGCTTAGCAAAGGTAATAGAAAAAAACAAAAGGAGAAGATCAAATTGCGTGTTTTTATTATTAAATAAATTTCTATCTTTGCAAAAAATGATAATTCGAATGAAGAACATAACAAAGCTATTATTAATCTTTTTTCTATGGATAACATACCTGCCGGTATCTCCTGCCCAGACAGCTGTCAATTTTTGTATTTCTGAGGAAGAGTACAAACTTTTTGATGAAATCAACTCCTATCGCAAAGCAATGGGGAAATTGCCACTTGGACTTTCAAGGAATTTATCTTTTGTTGCATCCAAACATATTGAGGATATCTTGATGCGTAAAACAGACAGCAGTGATTGTCCTGTTTTTGGGTGGTCATATGGCAATGAAGGGGAAGATTGTTGTACTTCAACAAACAAAGAAAATGTATTTTGTTCACGCCGGAAGCCCTTGTTTCTTACGGATTATCCGGATATTGCTTATGAAATGGTTTTTGAGGATGATCATCAAGCCAATGCGATCAATGCTCTTCGATTTTGGAAATCAATAAAACAATCAAAAGATATGCTTTTGGGCGAAGGTATATACTCTGAATTTCAATGGATTGCAGTCGGGATAGCTATTCAGGATAAATATGTATCTTTGTGGTTGGGAGAAGTTCCCGACTTAGCGACAAAGACAAAAGTCTGCGGCAGTAGTGATAGTGTGGAGTTCACAATACCGGAGGAGCTGTCTGAGAAGAAATTCCTATCAAGACCGAACAATCGTTTTCATATAGTATTGGCAAGTGCTGCCACAAAAGAGGAAATATACCAAAAGTTAATAGGATTGAAAGAGTCAAAGTTGCAAAATTTACGAATAATCAAAACAAAAGATCGTTGCAGGGTTATCACAGGAGATTTTGAAGATCGTAAAGAAGCTTCTTCGGAGCTAAAACATTACCGGAAATTTATCAAGGATGCTTGGGTTATCCAATATTAAAAATATGCGAACATCTTTTGCCACAATCCTCTTGGTGCTACTCTTGGTATTGACCTATGCATTTCAATTGCCACTTTTTCTTCCTGTTCTCTATCTTTTGATAATTGCAGAAATATCTTTTTATAAAAAAGTGATACGCCAACAGCCAAAGAGGAAATATTGGCTTATGACAATTTTCTTTGTTCTGCCTTGGTTGTCCACGATCATATTTGCCATCACCTCCATAGTATATCATCATGCGTATTGGAAAGCTGAGGTAAGGATTTATTCGATAGCAGTGATATTAAGTATTTTTGTGGGACATCTTCCCCCTCTTTTTTTCTATTACATACAAAAAATCATAAGCAAAAAAAATCCAGAACCAAAAGTTGCAATCCATGGACAATGGAGCAGAAGAAAATTTATCCATCGACTTGGATGGACAATAAGCGGGCTGAGTATCAGTGCAATGACATCCGGATTTCTGGTTTTCAATCATCGTTTTAAGATTCATTTTCAGAGACTCGGTTTTGAATCCTTAGCTTCCTCATTTAACGGGTTTCGGATTTTGCAGATTTCGGATATGCACTTGGGAAGTTGGGATCGTATAGAGATGATGTCTGAGTTGGTCGATCTTATCAACCGTCAAGAGGCAGACATTGTAGTTTTCACGGGAGATTTGGTGGATTATATGACATCCGAAGCATATCGTTTTGAAGATGAATTGGCTCGCATCAAGGCAAAAGTGGCAATTTATGCCATCTTGGGCAATCATGATTACGGTGACTATTTTAGATGGGATACGCCTTCGGCAAAAGAAGAGAATTTTCAATCATTAATCCGGTTTTACCGGAAATTAAATTGGAAGCTGCTTCGCAATGAGTCCTTGTTTATTGAGAAAGAAGGTGAAAAGATTCTTCTTTCGGGAGTAGAAAACTGGGGTGATATGAAGCGATATCAAAAATTAGCGGATTTGGAGAAGACATATCAGGGTTTTGAAGATGCACAATTCAAGATATTATTATCACATAATCCTGTTCATTGGGAAAAACATGTTTTGAATTTTCCGGTACATATCGATTTAAGCCTTTGCGGTCATACACATGGCGGACAGATAGGAATTGAACTAAAAAATTGTAGATGGAGTCCTATCCAGTACCTTTATCATTACTGGGCAGGCTGGTATGAAGAAAAAAATAAGCTGACCAATACTTACCCGCAGCTCTATGTCAATCGAGGCACCGGATC
>CAZLTF010000272.1:0-5630 GCA_964562195.1 uncultured Bacteroidales bacterium
AGAAGCATTGCCAAACAATTCTTGAAAATCATAATTTAAAATATGATAATCATAAATACATTTAGAACAGTTGTTATCAATTTCACATTGCCTGATAAATGCATCTGTATTTTGTTGCAATTTATTACTTTTTCTAGCTTGTCCTTCGTTAAAAAAGAATTTTATGGGTTTTCGAGCTTTTGAGCAATATTTTCTATTTTCTCCTTTGGCTTTATCCAACAAAATAAGCGGACTTCCCAGATGATTATTTATATCTGTTCCGCTACCCGCAAAGAAATCAAATATATAAACTTGTTTAGTATATATATCGTGAATAAATACAGGTAGCCATTCTTCAAAACTTTCTCCAAAAATTTTAAGCTTTAATTTTGTTGCTTCATCAAATGGTTTACTATTAATGTTTTTTGCCATAATCTATCATTAAATTATGTTCTCTTTGCTATTTCTGCCGAACTAAGTTATACTAAAATAAATCCCTCAATAATGTCAGGTTTTTATCTCTGTCTCTATTTATTATCTATCTATTTTCAAGCTGAAATATCAATTACTTTCTTCACGGCAAAGATACAATAATATTTATCCATAGAGGGTTTTTTTCAAAGTTTCATTCTGATCGGCAACGAAACCATCCAAAACAATTAAAAATGGAGATATAATTTCATAAAACGAACAAATTTCCGCCCCGATTTACACTTCCCGAGAGGAAGATAGTCTATAAATACCTCAAAAAAAAATCAAACTATTATCTTCGTTAAAAAAGAATCAATTTATTTTACAATTTTTTGGCAAATTGTTTTGCCGGCTGATGAAAAACGGATGAAATACACGCCTTTTGAAAGGCTGCTCATATCGATAAAGTTATTGTTAATCAATTGATTGTGTAATATTTTTTCTCCTATGGAATTGTATATTTCATAAATCCAATATCCCTCTGTCTCGACATAGAGTATATTTTGAACCGGATTGGGATAAACGTGCAAATCAGGGGTTGAGTTTTCACTTACTCCGTTGGGTAAAACAGAGAAGGTATAAATTTTTCCTGAACCAAGTGCCAAGGTTTTTCCCCCCATAAAATCAAATTTATATTGCCATACGCCGGTTTCATTGGCAGTGAGGAGGTTTTCAAATTCTTTTCCTTCTTCGATATTTCCATTTCCTTCGTTCATCGAATAGCTTTGCCAATTTCCGGTGGGCGATTTCACCCAGACCAGTGCGATTTCCGGGAAAGCTCCGTCTTCGTGGTGATATTTTATTTTTAGATTTGCGGTTTCACCGAGATCAATAGAATTGGGAGATTGATTGTCCGTTAAAAATGGAATACAATATTCAATATCTTGTTCTCCTGTCGCCGGAAATTCATTGTCTTCAAAATGAAATTTGTATTTTTTACCTGCATAGGTAGCCGGATCTCCACCAAAATCAATTCTTTTGTAATATCTTCTGCCTGTGGCAATTGTACTATTATTTTGATTCATTATGTAGGTTTCATACGAACTTCCGTTATCTTCACTAAGCAATAATTTTTTTGCCGTAGGCTCATCGCCATTGAAGTCCGTATATATAATCTGAAAATCCGCTTTTTTCCAATTATTGGTTTTTACCATCATTCCTTCATATTCTACATTGGGCTGACCTGACACGGGGGAGGACAAAACGGGAGCATAATCGACACCGGCATTGATGATATGCATAGCATAAGGATTGACAAATTCTCCCGGATCTACGAGCATTGCAGTTTCCGAACAATTGGTTTTGTATTTGACATACAGTAGATAATCTCCTTCCGGATAATTTATTTCATCCACGTGAAAGATAGCGGTTTTTTGAACGCCGGGTTGCATTAAGAGAAATTTTTCATCCAATTCGGCAACTTCAGTGCCATCCGGTTCACAAAGTGTAAGTACGACACATCCTTCCCAATCCGTACCTACATTGATTATTTGGAGCGGAAGTGCCATCGATTGTCCGTTGACAACAGGATTGGGAGTAAGATTGGAGAGTGTGGATTTGATAATCAGATGAGGACCCGATTCACTTCCCGGAAACAATGGCGTAACAATCTGCTGATTGCTATTAAATCCATTGACATCTGTCACCGAAAAATAACCATCGCTACTACCACCCCATCCCCAATTGAAATGAAACAGATTGGAGTTATTGTATCCGTCACATACAAATGCATGTCCGCCATAACCGCTAAATCCTGCATACAAGACAGGTCTGGAATTGTCCAGTTCTTCCTTCAACATTTCTATCCATGTATCATTGGATACATTATCCTTGTGTCTCAGTTGAGCCGAATAATGATAATTAAAGAAGTTTTTGAGTGCATAGGTTGAATACTCCATCGAAGTACCACTTCCAGAGGGTCCGTAATTCATATTTGTACCTATTCCGCAATGAGACATCAATTGCGCTACATCATCATTGTAGTTGTAGCAAGAATTGGGCATATTGTTCCAACCATAGGTAGTCTCTCCGAAATTAGCCGATAGTGTTCCATATACCGGATGAACATAGGAATGTTCTCCCGTTCCGTGTTCGGGAAAATTATGATATTTCATGACCTGAGCCATAGCGGTTGCGACGCAGCCGGTCAAAGCATGTCCGTCCGGACCTGCATAATCAACAGGACAATCCGTATTGTAAAATACACCTTGATCCCATTTGGTCATCACCAATGGATTGACACTTTTTCCTTTGAAAGAATATTGTTTTTGTAATAATTGTTGCCAAATCAACTGTGCATGTGGATCGTAAATATGATTTTTGATCTGATCAAAAACAAAATCACCATAGGCACGAATCCATTTTATTGCACTCGGATTGAAAGTCTCTATGGTAGCATTGCTCTCGGTCGAAAATGCCAATACGGGTTCAACATTTCTATCTGCCGATAACACTATAAATCCTAAGGGTTCAACATCTATTACATACAATGATACGATGTCCTCTTTCAAAAATTCCTCCAAAGAGTGAATTTTGACATCTTTCAAACCCATATTTTGCATCCAATATAAAGCAGTTGTCTTTGCTTCATCTTCGCTAATCCTCTGAGCAATAATGCTTTGTCCGAATAACAAAATGACTCCCAATAAAATATTTAAACCTTTAGTGTATTTTCTCATAAACTTATTTTTTTATCAATGACAGATGTTTATTCATTTCGTTGCCTGCTTTATTTTTGCGGAGAAATAAGTATCATTCAGAAAATTACAAAATACCAAAGAATGAAGATTGTCTCTCAATTCATAATTTTCCACTTAGACTTTACGCCCCCGGCACAAAAGCATAATCTATGCTTGCAAAAGTAATATTAAATAGGATTTATCAAAAAACTCTCAAACACGTGAAAAAGAATGAATTATAAAAAGTATCGATAATAAAATACAAGAAAAACCAGCGCTTTTCCCGAAAAGTCCTGTATACTTTCAAGTACTTGGTACGGCAAGAGTATACTTGACAGGACTCACACATCATCATCTTACAAATTAAAAAAATGAAGGCACTTCTGTGATTTTCAGCAGCCCCTAAATATGTTGCAAAATAGCACTAATAATAAGAATTGAGCAAATCTTTTACGATGAGATAACCGGATTTGTTTTTATATTCTTTTTCTAAAATCATCTTAGAAATCTCTTAATATAAAATACAATCATCAAAGCAATACCAACATCAATCTTTCGATGGTGGTCTATAGACCATACGAATATGTTCAATATTTGCTTCGAGAAACACTTCTCCGATGGATTTGAAGCCGGCTTTTTGATAAAACGGAACTGCTTGCAATTGTGCATTGAGATAAACCATTTGTTGCAACGGCAAGACATCCGCAAGCATCTCATTCATAATTATTTTGCCGATATTTTTTCCGCGCTCTTTCCGGACTACTGCAAAGCGTTCCAATTTGATTCCCTTTGGTGTTTCTCGCCAGCGTCCGGTAGCAATGGGTTTCCCATTTTTTTCGACCAAATAGAAATGACTTTCTTCTTCGTATTCGTATTCAATCTCCGGATTTACATTTTGTTCTTCGATAAAAACAATTTCCCTCAAGTGATATGAGCGTTGAAAATTCATTTGATCTTCAAAAGTGAATTTTATTATTTTTATATCCTTCATAGCCTATTGAGATAAAATCTGAAAAACATCATTCTCCTCGTCAAGTGGTTCCAAAAAACGACTCTCGGGATTGAAATGTAATAAATATCCGGGTGTTTTATTGTTGGGATAGTTGTTTTGGATGTATGTATTTAACAATAAGTCGTATATCATCGTCGCATGCCTCTTGCCCAGTAGCTTGGCTCTATTGATGACATCTTCGACCTTCAATGGGATGATTTCCTCTTCATAAATCACTTCACCGGTTAGAAATTTTTGATAAAAATACCCATTTGAAATATCACTTATTGATTGTGAATCAAAACATAATACAGGTTTCTCTTCTTGATTAAAAATAGACAATTCAAACCAAAAGTTTAGATCCAGTGTTTTCAGATTGATTGTTTTGTAATAAGTTCCTTCGTAAAACTCCTCCGATTCTTCGTATTCTTTGTTGTATTCTTCCAACGATATTTGAGCTACATTAAGAACAATATTAGGCAAGGTATCCGATAGTCTTGATGTTTCTATATCATCGAGACACACTTTGAAATTTAATTGCAACAAGCCTTCTATCAGGCTGTTGTAGTAGCTGTTCAAAAAACTTGAATCCGGCATTTCGTTTAGTAAAAGCAGAGAATCATTCGTTTTGTCCCAAGTAGAATATTCTTTAAAAATTTCATTGGAAGTAAATAAAAAAATCATGCCTGCATTATTGCTCTTGACAAAACGATTGCCCAATCTCCATTCGGTAGAACAAGAAGCAAAGAGAAAAAAAGCAATTAAAATATACAGATTTTTTTTCATAAAAAGCAATTTACTGCAACACTGATTTATTAACAGGAAACAAAACGATCCTACAAAAAATTTGTTGCAAATGTACAAATAATAAATAGTTTTGCAGAAATAAAATCGAAGAGTATTATGGAAGATAAAAATAGGCTCAATAGCAAAATAGTCCAAATCGTGCAGGTATCACCAATAATGAAAATTTTCCGGATTCAACCGGTAGATTGGGAGCTTCCGCCATTTAGATCGGGACAATTTGTGGCATTGGCTTTACCGGGGTCATCCTCGAGAATAGCAGAGGCCACCGAAGAATTTCAAGAAGCGATCCCTGATAAACTTATCAAACGCGCCTATTCCATTGCATCGGCAAGTCATGACAATTCCGTTGAATTTTATATTACATTGGTTCGTTCCGGTGCATTGACCCCTCGTCTGTTTAACCTAAAACTCGGAGATGAAATATGGATGGGAAAGAAGGCGGTAGGGATGTTCACGTTGGACTCTATTGATGAGAATCACAATATCGTGTTGATAGCTACCGGTACAGGTGTGGCACCATATATGAGTATGCTTCGTTCGGATGCCTTGCACCGTAAAGGGAAAATAATGGTCATACATGGAGCTGCCAATAGCTGGGATTTGGGATATCGTTCGGAGCTTGCACTATTGGAAAATATGTTTCCTGACTTGGCATATATACCTACTATTACCAGACCCGGAGAAGAGCACGCAGAATGGAAAGG
>CAZLTF010000273.1:0-9107 GCA_964562195.1 uncultured Bacteroidales bacterium
TCCTTTGAAACCGAAGTATTTTTTCCACTGCGAATCAAAAGTCCGGATAATCTCTTTCTTTATACCTTTTAAGATGGCTTTTGTCAATTGATTGTTTGATGTGGCATAGATGGTTTGGTAATTTTGTTTCCGGATAAATGCATTGATTTTTGTCCGGATGTGTTTGCCGGATTTGTCCGGATTCCAAATTAAGATTTCCCTTATCACCGGATGATTGTCAAGCAAAGATTCATTGCCTTGCCGGACGAGTACATCAATAGAAGCTCCGGCAACTTTTTGTTGTAAGGCTTCTATTGTCGCCAGACTACTGATGAGGTCTTTGAGGTGTCCCGTACTGATAAGTAAATAGGGTCTGTTGAAAATCACAGAAGTGCCTTCATTTTTTAATTTGTGAGAGGGCAGAGCCTTAAGAAAATGTCTGGTGGACATTTTTAGCGAATGAGCCAGTTTGTCGTCTTGGTAATATATGTGCTTTGAATTGAATAAGTTAGAAGAGGGAGATGTTTCTGTGGGATGAAAATACTTTCTTTGAGAATATAATATATGCAGGACTTTTTGGAAGAAGCTCTGATTTTTCTTGTATTTTATTGTTGAAATATTTACGTAATTCATTTTCTTTCACGTATTTGAGAGTTTTTCAGCAGACCCTAAATATGCCATTTGAGTTTATTCTTGAAAGTAGATGCGTTTTACCCGTTTGGAGATTCCGGTAAGTATCTCGTAAGGAATTGTTTCTGCTTTTTGTGCCAATTCGGTGACGGGATGATTTTCATCGAAGATGACGACTCTGTCCCCTTCTTGACAATCGATGTTGCTCACGTCGATCATCGTCATATCCATACATATTTTTCCTAAGATTCTGGCTGGTTTTTCATTGACAAAGAGGCTTCCTTTGCCATTGCTCAGGGATCGTCTTAGTCCGTCGGCATAACCGACCGGTACGATGGCAATACGCATTTCTTTTTTCGCTACGAAACTCCGGTCATAACCTACGGATTCATCTTTGGAGATGGTTTTAATTTGTGAAATAATCGTTTTCATACTACTCACATTTTGAAGTTTTCCTTTTTCTGCGGGAATGGTTTCCACGCCGTACAATCCGATTCCCAGACGTACCATATCCATTTGTGCTTCGGGGAAGCGGGAAATGCCGGCGGTATTGAGAATGTGTTTCAAAAAAGGATAGTGCAGCCGTTGATGCAAGATGCTTGCCATATTGTCCAGAAGGACATATTGATGACGCGTAAAATTGTCGTCTTGCGGATTGTCGGCAGCGGCGAGATGAGAAAAAACGGAAGCGAGAAGCAGATCCTGACGGTGTGCCAGATGCTTGGCAAGACGGGGAATCTCACTTTCCAAAAATCCCAAGCGATGCATACCTGTATCTAATTTGATATGTATCTTTACCTTGTTTTTTTCGGGATAGTTGGAGAGTGCTTTTTCAAATTGTTCCAGTATCGCGAAAGAATAAATTTCCGGTTCCAAATCGTATTGCAAAATATGATCAAAGCCTTCAATGTCGGGATTCATAACCATAATCGGGAGTTTGATGCCCGATTTTCTCAATTCCACTCCTTCGTCGGTGTAGG
The DNA here is from genome assembly GCA_964562195.1 of uncultured Bacteroidales bacterium. Lineage (GTDB taxonomy): Bacteria > Bacteroidota > Bacteroidia > Bacteroidales > S143-32 > S143-32. The sequence goes on from CAZLTF010000273.1 coordinate 1,590, forward strand.
CAACGCATAAATAGTCGGCGTGATGATATTGCAAAATATTGGCAATCTCAAAACTGCCACTGCCATACGAGAATGCTTTTACCATTATCATTACTTTGGTTTCCGGCAATAGCTTGGACCGGTAATAATTGAGATTTTCGATCAAGGCTTGAAGATTTATTTCCATCACTGTCTGATGTGCTTTCTGTTGCAAAACCTTTGAGATACGCTCAAAACCGAAGATTCGCGAGCCTTTGATCAAAATTCCTTCTTCTCTGAAATTATCCGCATCAAATTCGCGTAAAAAATGTTCTGTATCCTCAAAGAAAAATACTTCATCAATAATCTCAAAAGCTTTTTTTCTAAGGTTTATGGCTTTTCCGATGCCAATAAATTTGCTTACTCCTTTGCGTTGCAATAATTGGGCAATCGTATCATACAGCTCTCCTTCCGATTTTCTACTTTGTAGAATGTCGGAGAGAATGAGGGTTTTCTTTTGTTTGGCAAATTGTTGATTTAGAAAGTTTAAGGCGATTTTTAGAGAGTTGAGGTCTGAGTTGTAGGTATCGTTGATAATCATACATTGATTGATTCCTTCTTTCATCTCGAGACGCATTGCGATAGATGGAAGGCTTTTCATCTTACTTTGAATTTCCGTGAAAGGAAGTTTCAAATATAGAGCCGTAGTCAAAACATGAAGGCTATTTTCGATAGAGGCATCATCAATAAAAGGAATGAAGAACTGCAGCTGCCGGTTTTGATAGCGGAATGATATCAGAGTCTTGTCTTTGTTTTTTTCGATATTAAGTATTTTCAGGAGTGCATCATTTTTTTGACTCCAGTCGATGATTTCGATGTGTTTTTGCAAGCCGGATCTGCCGATAGCATTGCTTATTTCGCCGTAATCATTGCAAAAAATAAGTGTTTTGATATGGGTGAAAAGTCCCAATTTCTCGCCGGCTTTTTGTGTTCTGTTGATAAAATTTTCGCTATGTGCTTCGCCAATATTGGTGTATATGCCGATGTCCGGTTGGATGATTTCGCGCAGGTGGCTCATTTCTCCCACTTCGGAAATTCCGGCTTCAAAAATCGCCAAATTATTTTTGTCCGACATCTGCCAGACCGACAAAGGTACTCCCACTTGCGAATTGTAGCTCTTGGGACTTCGTATGATTTCAAAATGATCTTGTAAGACATATTGCAACCATTCTTTTACAACGGTTTTGCCATTGCTACCTGTGATTGCGATGACCGGATACGAAAATTGAGAACGATGATAGGCTGCCAAGCTTTGTAAGGCTCTTTGACTGTCTTCGACCAAAATTATGGTGGCATCTTTCAATAGATCAAAAACCAAAGCGTGGGTCTCGCTAATGACAAAATTTCTGACACCTTTTTCATACAATTGCAATACGTATTTGTGTCCGTTGCCTTGTTTTGTTTTGAGGGCAAAAAATAAAGTGCTTTCCGCCTGTAGAAGTTGTCTCGAATCAATCAATAATTCTTGGATGACAACATCCTTTTTGCCTTTTTGCAAAAGTTGCCCTTTTACAATATCTGAAATTTCCGTTATTTTGTATCTTTTGTTGTTCACTTGCAATTGATTGTTACCTGATTAATGAATTGGGAATAGAAAAAATGATGTATTGGCTTGATAATTTGAGATAATTGACTTCCAATTTTTTCACTAACTTTTTCATATAGGTTTCAATATTACGGATTTGCTTAATAATCATTATTCCCTTGGTGTTTCATTTCGAAGAAATAGAATAAGGGTGGACTCGTACCGGACAAATATACTAATATTATCACAAGAATTCATTTTTACATTTATTTCATATCATACACTTCATTGTGCCGGTTGTGATAGATCTCCAAAGCTGTATAGAGTGCATTTCTGAATGATTGAATATCGGCTTTGTTTTTGCCGACAATATCAAAAGCTGTACCGTGAGCGGGAGAGGTTCTTACGATCGGAAGTCCGGCAGTATAATTGACACCATCGTCAAATGCCAATAATTTGAAAGGAAGCATTCCTTGATCGTGATACATTGCCAGGATGCCATCAAATTCCGTATATTTGCCTGAGCCAAACAAGCCGTCGGAAGGATAAGGTCCAAAGACGTGCATTCCTTCGTCTTGCAATTTTTTTATCGTTGGACGTATCAGTTTTGAATCTTCATCGCCGATCACGCCTTGATCTCCGGCGTGAGGATTTAAACCCAAAACTGCAATTTTCGGTTTCTGAATACCAAAATCCTTTTGTAAAGAATGTTCAAAAAGATGCAGTTTCCGGCTTAACAATTCTTCGGTGATTGTTTCGGCAATTTCCCGAATGGGGATATGCCCGGTTGCCATAGCGATACGCAATTTGTCTTTCAGCATTATCATCAATGTCCCGTCGGTCTTGACATGGCATTTCTTTGTTAGAAATTCGGTATGTCCGGGAAAATCAAATTTGTCCGAATGGATACTTTGTTTGTGAATGGGAGCTGTCACCAAGACATCGATTTTTCCGGCTTGTAAATCTTCTACGGCTTTTTCCAAGGCGAGATGAGCCATCTCACCGGCTTTCTCATCAATTTTGCCCATTTCTATTTTCAGCTCTTCGTTGGTGATGTTGATCAGGTTGGGCTTATTGGCGCGTGCTTGGGTGGCATCCCGGATAATATTATAGCTCAACTCCGGCATTTTCAGTGTTTTACGATAGTAAGAAGCCAGTTTGGAAGAACCATAAATTACCGGCACAAAGAAGCCTAATATCCGTTTGTCCAGAAAACTTTTTAGAATTAATTCATATCCGATTCCATTGTAGTCTCCGTGTGTAATTCCGATTTTAACTTTTTTATCTTTTTTTTGATGCATAGCATAAATTATTTTAATTGCTTTGTAATATGTTGTTTATTTTCCGGTGTTCGGCAGATTGCTAATACGTTGAAAGAAGTGAAACAGAAGTCTTATCCCAAATCCCGTACCTCCTTTGCCGTAATATTTAAACGCCTTTTCGGCGAAAGCCGGTCCGGCAATATCCAGATGGATGTATGGATAAGCGGTGAAATGTTGCAAAAATTTTCCGGCGGTTATCTGTCCGGCATTGGCTCCGCCAAGATTGGTGATGTCGGCAATGTCGGATTTTAAGTCTTCCGCATATTCTTCCCAAAGGGGGAATTCGATAATTCTCTCGTAGGTATGATTGGCACTTTCGATGAGTTTGCTCATGGATTTTTCGGCTTTGGACTGCATAGCAGCAATAGCTCCCGTGCCGATAGCACGCACGGCGCTGCCGGTCAAAGTCGCCATATCAATGACCAATTCGGGATTATATTTTTTGGCATAAGCCAAAGCATCAGCCAAGATCAATCTCCCTTCGGCATCGGTATTCTTGACCTCTACTCTCGTGCCGTCAAACATAGTGATCACGTCTCCGCTCACATAGGCATTTTGACTTGGACGGTTGTCCGTAGCCGGAATAAGTGCGATGATGTGAAGTGGCAGTTTTGCTTTGGCTATTGCGTATAATGTCGTGGCGGCAGTAGCCCCTCCTGCCATATCCATCTTCATATCATTCATAAAATTTCCGGTTTTGATATTCAATCCGCCGGTGTCATAGACCACTCCTTTGCCGACCAAGACATAAGGTTTCTGATTGATCGCATCATCGGGTTTCCATTCCATAATGGTAAATGTCGGTGGGTCTATACTGCCTTTGTTGACAGCCAGAAGTCCTCCCATTTTCAATGATTCGATTTTCTTTTTGTTGAAAATCTCGACTTTTATTCCTGCATCTTTTCCGGTTTTTTCCAGATAATGCGCCAAATCTTCGGCATTCAAAGCATTGACAGGTTCATTAACCAGGTCCCGGCATTTGCTGACGGCATCCGTGATGATGTTGAGGCGATTGAAAAACGCATCATCCAATTCCTTCTGATAAACTTCAATATTGCCGAGACTATTTGTTTCGTCTGCCGCATCTTTTTTGTACTTCAAAAATTGATAATTGCTCAATGCCATTCCTTCGAGATAGGGAAAGACGCAAGCCGATTTATGACTTGCCAAAATCACGGTGTTTAATTTTAATGTGTTGAGTTCTTGTGTGGCTTTGCTGCCTGCGATACGCAATTTTTCACGCTTCACATCTTTTTCTTTTTCCGTAGATGTATATTGCACAAAGAGCCAATAGCCATAGCGATTGAACGAAAAAAACATTTGTTTATTCTTTTTGTGGTTATTGCGAATAAACTTAATCTCTTGTTTGTCAAAATAATTTTCATCCAATTCGCGATCTGCCGAGATCAGAAAAATAATATTTCCTTTCTTGGGAAGACGGGTGATCTTATTTATAATTGTTTGCATAAACTTTAAATTTTAAGAGGCAAAAGTAAAAAAAATAAGCGTGCGGATATAAATAATATATCTTTGCAGTAATTTTTATATACGGATGGATAAAGAATTTCAGATTAGGGCTTTGCCCGAATGGATCAATACGGATGGCAAACCTTTGGTAATTGCCGGACCTTGCAGCGCCGAATCGGAAACCCAAATGATGGCTACTGCCAAACAGCTGGCAGAAGATTACAGGGTGAAAATATTTCGTGCCGGAGTGTGGAAGCCACGTACGCGTCCGGGTGGATTTGAAGGAATGGGCGAAGAAGCTTTGTCTTGGTTGGCTCAAGTAAAACAAGAAACAAGGCTCGCTACAATAACAGAAGTCGCTGAACCCGAACATGTTAAATTGGCTTTGAAATATGATGTCGATATGCTCTGGATAGGTGCCAGGACGGTTGTCAATCCCTTTGCAGTTGAAAAATTGGCGCAAGAATTGAAGGGGGTTGATATTCCTGTTATGGTAAAAAATCCGGTGCATCCTGATGCTAATCTTTGGATGGGAGCGATCGAACGTTTTTATAAAGCCGGTATCCGGAAACTCGTGGCAATTCATAGAGGATTTTATTTCTTTCACAAAAGTCCTTACCGCAATGCCCCGATGTGGGAGGTGCCCATTGCATTGAAAAGCAAGATGCCGCAGCTACCCATTCTTTGTGACCCAAGCCATATCTCCGGAAAAAGAGATTTGATTGAAGATATTTCCCAGAAAGCTTTGGATCTCGAAATGGACGGATTGATGATCGAAAGCCATTATTCGCCGGATACGGCAATGAGTGACAAACAACAACAACTCCTCCCCGCCGACCTTCGCCGGATGCTCGATAGACTGAAAATCAGACAAAGACATTATGCGAATTTGCGTAGCAAACTGGAAGACCTTCGCTCGGAAATCGATAAGATCGATGCCGAACTGCTTCATGTGCTCGCCCGGAGAATGGAAATTATTGACCGGATCGGAGATTATAAAAAGGAAAATGACATCACTATTTTGCAACTCAAACGCTGGCGAAATATTATCACGGAACGTTTGCAGATGGGTACTGAACAAGGACTTGATGAAGCATTTCTAAATAAAATTTTGAATATCGTTCACGAAGAATCTATTCGCCGACAGGCGGAAATCTTCAAACACTAAAGAGATATTTTAGATATTGAAATTCGTTGAAAATATTTTTTTCAGGATTCAAATTCTTGCACATCCGTTTTTTTCATATACTTTTGCCATTTAAATAAAGAAAAATCGATGGTAGTGTTTTAATAAAAAATTAAATGATGTTAGAAAAAATCGAACATATCGGGATTGCCGTTAGAAATCTTGAAGAGGCTATTCAATATTATGAGTCCGTTTTGGGTTTGTCTTGCTATGCAATAGAAGAAATACAGGATCAAGGAGTCAAAACCGCATTTTTTAAAATCGGAGAGATCAAAATTGAGCTTCTCGAAGCATTGCATCAGGAGAGTCCGGTTGCAAAATTTATTGAAAAAAGAGGGGAAGGAGTACATCATATCGCTTTTGCTTCTCCGGATGTCGCCTCGACACTGCAAGAAATGGAAGAAAAAGGAGTACGACTGATAGATAAAACTCCCCGAAAAGGGGCAGAGGGATTGCAGATAGGATTTCTTCATCCCAAATCCACTTTCGGAGTCTTGACAGAGATATGCGGAAATTAATAACAAAAAGAAAAGAAACGATGTATTTATTTTTTGATACGGAAACTACCGGTGTTCCGAAAAACTACAAAGCTCCGGTCACAGACATCGCCAATTGGCCACGAATGGTTCAGATCGCTTGGCTTTTGTACAATGATCAACAACAAGCGGTCGCTCGACAAGAGTATATCATTCGCCCCGAAGGATTTACAATACCGGAAGAAGCAGCAAAGATTCACGGTATCAGCACCCAAAAAGCCTTGGAAGAAGGAGTATCTCTTCAAATGGTTTTGGAAGAATTTAAAGATTATATTTCCGAATCAAAAGCTATTATTGCTCACAATATTTCATTTGATGAAAAAATTGTCGGTGCGGAGTTTGTTAGAAAAAATATCTCCCATGCACTTTTTGCAAAACCCCGTATCTGTACAATGCATGGCTCAACGAATTTTTGTCAACTGCCTGGAAGGTATGGTTTCAAATGGCCTAAACTTTCCGAATTGCATATCAAACTCTTCGGTGAAGACTTCGAAGGTGCACATGATGCCCTTGCAGATATTGAAGCTACGGCAAGATGCTATTGGGAATTGAAACGCATCGGCGTTATGTAGCGCTTGGGACAAAACACCAATTTGTTCATCAATAATTGATTTTATAAGGTATTCATGTATTCGCTGCGCCCGGCTCTTCGTTACGCTTGTGTTTGAAACAGTCATCCCGAAGTCTCGGGAACTCCCTGTCTTTAAACACCTCACAAGCCTCAAACTTAACGTTTCCCACCGAAACACTATGAAAAATATGAGTTTCGTATCAGGCGCTAATTAATTGAATTTTAGTGTCTTTTTTGATGCGAAACATGAGTACTTAAAAATGTAAAAGTACCCATCTTTTCTTAATGAGTACTTTATTCATATCCAAAGATACTACATTTGCTTCTTTATTAATCATCCAATGATATGATTATTTAATAATACGAACACAATACTATGTCGAAACCTACTGCAATGGTATGATTGTTCAATGTTTTAATCAATTTGGCATTGAATAAAAATAATACGGATTACTTTGCTTCGCATTCCTTATCTAGTGCTGAAACAATTCTGACAGGACGCTACGCACACTGTCAGAATGTTTATTGGGGTACTTGTGATGAAATATTGTTATTGTTTAGCCAGATATCATTTTTGTCTTTGTTGTCAACTTGTCCATTTAAATTGTAGTCTGCATTCTGATAGCCTTTGGTTCCTGAAGCGGGTTTCCATACACTTATATAGTCATTATTGGTGATATTACCTTCACCATTTCCGTCTCCGCCGAACATTCCCCAGATGCCTGTAGCAATCTCTTTTTGCCCGTTGGCTCCGTTGGCATAAGCTTGATTGCCTCCGGTTGTGAAATTATAGGCATAAATACCGCCGTTTTCAGTAAGGGCATTGGCAGACATTACGCTTAGGTGGTTGCGGTGATAGATGACGACGTATAGATTTTGCGAAGCGGTGGTGT
>CAZLTF010000274.1:0-6061 GCA_964562195.1 uncultured Bacteroidales bacterium
CCTATCGCAAGCCTGCCGATTTGCCGGAGGTCGAATTGGCAATCATAGCCATTGCAGCCAAATATACTTATGACGTGGTCAAGCTCCTCACGGAACAAAAAAAGACCAAGGCATTTATTATACTTTCGGCCGGATATAGCGAAGAGAGCCAAGAAGGCAAGGAACTTGAAGACAAGATTGTAAAACAGATCAACAAACATGGTGCTTCCTTGATTGGTCCCAACTGCATTGGGGTACTGACACCTCATTACAATGGTGTTTTTACACTTCCCATCCCGAAATTGAAAACAGATGGCGTAGATTTTATTTCCGGTTCAGGGGCTACCGCTTGTTTTATTATGGAAGCCGGCATACCTCTGGGATTGACATTTGCAAATGTTTTTTCCGTTGGAAATTCCGCCCAAATAGGTGTAGAAGAAGTACTCGAATATATGGATATGAGTTTTGATCCCGCCACAAGTTCAAAAGTCAAAATGCTGTATATCGAAAATATTGATAAACCGCAAAAATTATTAAAACACGCAAGCTCATTGATCCGTAAAGGATGCAAAATCGTAGCTGTCAAAGCCGGCACTTCCGAAGCCGGTAGTCGCGCTGCTTCCTCCCATACCGGAGCTTTGGCAAGTCCGGACGTTGCCGTCGATGCTCTATTTCGCAAAGCGGGAATAGTCAGAGCTTATGGTCGTGAAGAGTTGATTTATATAGCAGCTGTTTTTATGTACCCCAAACTGCAAGGCAAAAATATTGCCGTCATCACTCATGCCGGTGGTCCGGCGGTAATGTTGACTGATGCGCTCGAAGCTGGCGGATTGAAAGTGCCACCTATCGCAGGAGCAAAAGCACAACAATTGAAAGAGAAATTGTTCCCGGGTTCTTCCGTTGCCAATCCCATTGATTTTTTGGCTACCGGTACTGCCGAACAATTGGGAATCATCATCGATGCCGTAAATCAAGATTTCGACAATATCGATGCAATGGTGGTAATATTCGGAACTCCCGGACTTTTTCCTATCTTTGATGTCTATGACTTGCTTCGCAAAAAAATGGCAGACTCCCAAAAACCTATTTATCCCGTTTTGCCTTCTATACTTACCGCTCACGAAGAAGTAGAAAGCTTTATTCGACACGGTGGAATTAATTTTCCCGACGAAGTACAACTGGGAAAAGCACTATCAAAAGTCTTTTTCACTCCCAAATCAGATATAAGAAAAACCGACGAAAGCGGGATGGATGAAAATAAAATTCGCAGTATTATCAATCATGCAAAAAACGGATATTTATCCCCACCCGAAGTGAATGCAGTCCTTCAAGCTGCCGGCATCTCGACCAGCCGGGAAAAACTCGTAACATCAGTGGAAGAAGCAATGGATTTTGTAGGTGAAATCGGTTTTCCTATCGTGATGAAAGTTGTCGGTCCGGTTCATAAATCCGATGTCGGTGGGATCTCATTGAATATCAATTCTTCTACGGATGTTGAAAAAGAATTTACACGTATTATGCAGATTAGGGATGCCAAAGCGGTATTGGTTCAACCTATGCTGAGCGGAATTGAACTTTTTGCCGGAATAAAAAAAGAAGGAGACTATGGTCATCTGTTGCTTGCCGGATTGGGAGGCATTTATATTGAAGTCTTGAAAGACTTTCAGACTGCCTTGACGCCCGTTCATTATGACGAAGCTCTGGCTATGATCAAAAAACTTAATGCATACGAAATTTTGGAAGGTGTACGCGGTCAAAATGGTATAAAAATCAATGATTTCATAGAAAATATCGTACGTCTGTCTCATTTGGTTGATATTGCTCCCGAGATCATCGAGTTGGATCTCAATCCATTGCTTGGCAATCCCGAATATGTAATCGCAGTAGATGCGCGAATACGTATTGAACATTGAACTTAATTCTATCTTACGTGTAATAATCTACTGCCTCAAATTTGAGTTTCGCACCAACAAAAAGAGGAGAAAAACATAAGTTTTTCTCCTCTTTTATTCAAAAGACACGGACTTTTTTTAATCCACTTCTTTGAATCTTCCTTGAAAGAAACGAAGTTTAGAAGGTTCATAAACAAATTCCAACCCTTTGATAGTATCCCTTTTCTTGTAAAGTTTGATAATACTGTTAGCTACCATATCCATATGTGCGTTGGTATAAGCACGACGCGGAATCGTAAGTCTCACCAATTCCAATGCAGGGCGATAGTTTTCACCATTCGGTTTACGTCCTTTGGAAACATTTCCTCTTTCCATCGCTCGCAACCCTGAATCCACAAACAAGGCAGTTGCCAAGGCTTGCGCCGGATAATTGTCTTGATCCAAATGGGGTAAGAACCTTTTGGCATCCAAAAATACGGCATGAGACCCGATCGGCTCAACTACGGGAATACCTGCATCCAACAATTTCTTTCCGAGATATTGGGTTTGCTCAACACGATTGCGAATGTACTTAAAATCCGTCATTTCGCGTGAACCTTGTGCCAATACTGCCACATCTGCCGATGCCAGACCACCATTGGTAATGCTACCTTCATAGGTACGAAGCATCGCTTGCGCTTTTTCAAAAAAGACCTCATCATCTTTGATTCCCAAGAACCCACCGATATTGACAAGGTTATCTTTTTTACTGGAAACAGTACAACCGTGACCATAACTAAAAAGCTCATGAAGAATATCTTGAATGGAAGTATGATGATAGCGTTCATCAAATTTTTTGATCATATAAGCATTTTCGACACAGCGAGTTGCATCCCACATCAAATATATATCATTGGCTTCGCAATAATTATAAACTTCTTTGGCATTGTCCATCGATACGGGCTGTCCGCCGGCGAGATTTACACTCAACTCAAAGCTAATATATGGAATTTTGTCTGCTCCATGTTCATCTACAATCGCTTTTAGCTTGTCGAGATCAATGTTTCCTTTCCAACGAAAAGTGGATTGAGGATCGTGGGCTTCATCCACGATGATATCCTTGAATGTACCACCTGCCATCTCCTGATGTAGCTTGGTAGTCGTGAAATACATATTGCCGGGCACAAAACCATCTTTGATAAGACACTGAGACATAATATGTTCGGCAGCTCTTCCTTGATGAGTCGGAAGGATGTATTTATATCCCGTCACACGTTGAAGAACTTCTATCAACTCAAAATAACTGTCGCTTGTAGCTTGTGTCTCAATAGCAGTCATATATTCCGCCCATTGATCGGTAGTCTGAGCCGCCGTGCCGGAATCCGTCAGAAAGTCAATGGCGATATGTTTGGACTGCAACAGGAAGGTGTTGAAACCTGCTTCTTCGGCATATTTTCTACGTTCTTCTTCGGTAGTTTCTCCGGTATATTCGATATGTTGAACGGTAAACGGCTCTGCCGTAAACACAAAATCTTTCAACAGGGGACGTTTCCATTTAAAGATGGCTTCATCATTCCAGACAGGATCATTCTGCAAATCAAGACCAGTAATAATATCCCTTTCTTCGTATAATTCATTGATTGCCTGTGCAATATCTCCCAGCTGGTCATTGGTAAATCCCATACGTGGAATTCGGACAGGCAAAATATTGGAATGATTGAATTTACCTTCGACATAGGCTCTGACACCGGATTTGAGGAACAATGCAGCCGATAATGTATGAACCGCATTTTTGACATCCGGAAGAAATTTATCCGCTTGAATATATATCCCGTCTGCACCTACAAAAAACGGAACATCCTTGATTTGCCCTGCAAATTTCTCAATCTGAAAACGAATCCAGTTAGCTTGTTTTTCATACAGCATTTCCAACAAGCCCCTGCTGAATATTTCCATCGTACGTCCTGCCATTCCACCGTAGGTGTGAAGTCCTTCATACACCACTACCTCATTCATATATTTGTCAAAAAGATCATAATCGTTGGTAGCAATAAATCCACCGGCATTGCTTCTGGCATCTTGTCCGGCATCCATGATCAATACGTGCGCCGATGAAGCTACTTCGGCGACAACTTCCGCCAAAGTTGAATTTTGATAAGCTTCACAATTGTCGCGAATATGTTGGGCATGCGCTACGGCATAACTAACATCCAGTACCAAAACCGTATTATGGGATTTTGCCAATTGATGTATTGCTTTGAGATTTTCAATGGATACCGCTTTATAACCTTCGGCGAATAAGTCTATATATATGTATGGCACATCACCGTAACTCAATATAGATTCAAGCTTTGTCAAGTCCACGTCCCCTTTGAAGGTATCTTTGCTATCAAGTACGAGTTGAACTTTGGCTTTTTTGTCTTCCACGATCAATTGTGGGGCTGTCGAGTTGGAGGGAATGACGTTTCCCTCTTCCACCATTGTCGCCGTGAGCAATTTTATTGAGCCACGAAGGTTGTGAGTAGGACACACATGCTCTTGTTTGAATATTTTCAGGATGTTTTCTGCCAAATGTTCAAAATTTCTACTTCCCGCATAAGTCTCATCCCCAATATACAAGCCTGCATATTGATCCTGACTCACGGCACTCGTACCTTGACTATTCATATCGAAACTCACAAAACTCGCCGGAATATGGAAGGTGTTAAAATCCGTATTCATCAGCAAATCAATCCGGTCTTGAAAACTTGTAAATTCAACATTTCTTACTGTTTTCAGCTTATAAGGTTCTGCAATCATAAATGTAATTTTTTTATATTAATATAAACAATTTTCTACTGGAATCACTGCCATGATAATTTGAGAAAAAGACATTATTGAGAAAAATGCCCGTAAAAAAACATTCAAAATCAAGGGCATTGAGTGACCCCAAAGATTATGAACGTTTCACTTGATATTACATCAAATTTTTGGCAAATGTAATAAAATTTGTGAAATGACAAATATTATTTTTTTCAGACAAACAATGGGGTTAATGTGCACGTATATTCTTCAAAACTTGCTCTTCGAGAAATGAAGCTTTGAGCCTCATAATAGGGATAAGACTTGCCAAAAAGCCTATCAGACTAACCGAAAAAATACTTAGCACAATATCTATCCAATGCAATTGAACCGGATAGTAAGGAACTAAAAAAGCATTTACATTTCCACCCAAACGTATCAAACCGAAAGTCTGTTGCAAATAACACAATAAAGCACCTATCCCCAAACCGAGAAGCTCCCCCGCCCATACAATCATCATTCCTTCCACAATAAATATCCGTCGTATCTGCCTGATAGACAAGCCCATTCCATACAGAAGTGACAAATCCTTCACCTTATCTAAGATCAACATTGTCAATGAGCTTACAAGATTGAAAATCGCAATGACCAATATGAAAATCAATATAAAAAAGATAAACCATTTCTCCGTCCGCATCACCTTGTAAAGTGCTTCTTGCTGCTCATATCGGTTTTTTACAACATAGTTGTCAGGAATAATTTGCTTAATCCGGGATTGAATATTCTCTACATCCACAAGGCTGTCATAACGAATTTCGATAGCACTCACTTCTTCTTCATATTGAAATATTTTTCTTGCAAAAGCAAGAGAAGACATTACATATTTGGAATCTATATCCTGCTGAATCGAAAATATGCCCCCGGGCACAATGCTACGATGTACAAAAGAAGTATTGATATCCGAAAAATTTCGTGCTTTCCGGTTTGGCGAGAAAATTTCTACAAAATTTTGTGGATCATCCAGCGATATTCCCAATTTGTAAGCAATATAATAACCCAGAAGCAAGGCTTCCGAATTATTGTATTTAAAATTAAAATCCCCTTCAATAATATTTTCTTCAATTGGATTGCGGATCAAATAATTGTCACTCACCCCTCTCAGCTCTGCAATGTATTGCTCTTGATCATAACGCATCAGCACACTTCCTTTTAACACTTCGGTATAGGAAATAGTGCCTTCTATCGCTTTGATTTGAGCGGCGGGAATATCACTTGGCAAAAAAACCTTTCCCTCTTTGGACGTGATCTCAATATCTGCATCAAAGGTGTTGTACAGCTGACTTACCAAATCCTCAAAACCATTGAAAACCGACAATATCACTATCAATGCCATCGTACCCACAACAACGCCAACAAGTGAAATCAAAGAA
>CAZLTF010000275.1:0-3654 GCA_964562195.1 uncultured Bacteroidales bacterium
AAGTATTTTTCGGATTCCTTTTCCATTCGGTAGATTCATCAATATGTTGATTGACACCTCTTCCGATAGCGGCTATCGAACTTACAAAACAAAACCTCTTTACATTGTATCTCAAAGCAACATCAACCAATGACCGCGTCCCCAATACATTTGTCTGGTAAAGCTCTTCCCTGTCTTTGCGATCAAAAGAAACCATCGCTGCGATATGATAAACGGTATCAATCTCCCGATATTTTTCAAATATTTCATCCAAATGCATCAAATCACCCTCCACCCAACGAATTTTATTCTCAAACGACACAACATCTTCACCATAACTCTTCACAACTGTAGCAAATTTTTTCATTGATGCGTTTTTTCTTCGTATTGCAATGAGTCTCTGCCCCTTTCCGGCAAGGTGAACAAGCAAATGTGCTCCAACAAATCCGGTACCACCAGTAATAAAAATCATTTTTCTGTTTTGGATTCAAAATTATTATAAATTTGCGGTCTTAAAATAAATTTTTTGTGTTATGAAAAAAATGGGGATAATATTATTAGGATTGCTTATTTCGGCTGGCATCTACGCCCAACAAGCTAGAATGAATGCTTCTGAAATGGTTTCAAACCGTCTGTTTATCGGACTTGAAGGTGCCTTTATCGGCACGACTATTATGCAAGAAAACGCATATGGAGAACCCGAAATTGATTACAAAGCCAAATTTGGGAACAGTTATGGCTTTAATGTAGGCTATCTCCTAAATGAACATATTGGCTTTGTTACAGGGTTTTCTTTTTCAAAACAGGGAGTCAAATATGCCGATATAAAACAACAAGGAAGGTTTTATACAATGCCCAATGACAGTTCAGCTACCAATCTCAGTTTTTCGGATGTATCAAGAGACATCACCACTACTTACTTGAATATTCCGGTATTATTTCGTCTTTCACTCGGTTCACCGGAAAACAGAGCCAAATTTCGCATCCTCGTAGGACCTCAATTTTCCATATTGAGAAATGCCACCCAGACTTTTCACAGAAGTCTTGATGGTGATGAGCCAAAGCAGATTGACACATGGATTCAAGACCTAAATGGCAAATGGTTTTCAGCTGCCGAACCCGAAATTACCGACAGAATCTCCAAAAACGATATCCAAATTGTCTTCGACATGGGAAGTGATTTTCTGATTGGTAATCACCTGCTCCTATCGGTAGGATTTAGAGGAAATTATGGATTCTCAGACGTCAACTCGGAAGCTTATCGTCTCAAATCAAGCAGAGATGGATTATATGTTCCTTCCAATAATTTATACGGGGGAGTCTATATGAGTTTAAACTATTTAATCCCGATGAGTCGTTAAAAGAAATTATTAACATCCGAATATTCTACGTATGAATCTAATTGAAGAATTGAGATGGAGGGGAATGATACACGATATCACTCCGGGTACCGAAGAGCAGTTATCCAAAGAGATGACATCGGGTTATGCAGGTTTTGATCCTACGGCACCTTCGTTACACATAGGAAACCTTGTGCCTGTGATGCTATTGGTGCACCTACAACGTGCCGGTCACAAACCATTTGTATTGGTGGGAGGCGCTACCGGACGGGTAGGAGATCCTTCAGGAAAAAGCAATGAGAGAAAACTCTTATCCATTGAAGATATTGAGATTAATCTTGAAGGTCAGAAAAAGCAACTGATGAAATTTCTTGACTTTGAGAATGGTGAAAACAAAGCAGAGATCGTCAATAATTACGATTGGTTTAAAGAATTTAATTTTTTAGACTTTATTCGCGATGTTGGAAAACATATTACCATCAACTATATGTTGGCAAAAGACTCCGTCAAAAAAAGGTTGGAAACAGGAATGTCCTTTACCGAATTTTCCTATCAATTAGTGCAAGGTTATGATTTTTATTGGTTACACCAAAATAGAAATGTAAAATTACAAGTAGGAGGCTCCGACCAATGGGGAAATATCACTACCGGAAAAGAATTTATTCGCAGAAAAAACGGCGGCGAAGCCTTCGCTATGACTTGTCCGTTGATTACCAAAGCGGATGGCAGCAAATTCGGAAAAAGTGAAGGAGGCAATATCTGGTTGGATGCAGAGAAAACATCTCCTTACAAATTCTACCAATACTGGCTCAATGTGACAGATATTGATGCCGAAAACTTCATCAAAATCTTCACCCTTCTCTCCAAAGAAGAAATTGAAAAACTCATTGAAAAGCATAAACAAGATCCCGGCAGAAGACTACTTCAAAAAGAGTTGGCAAAAGATATTACCATCCGTGTCCATTCAAAAGAAGACTACGAAGCTGCCGTCAATGCCTCTCAGATTCTCTTTGGAAAAGGAACCACCGAAATGCTACAAACACTTTCAGACAACATGCTGCTATCGGTTTTTGAAGGTGTTCCTCAGCAGAACATCAGCAGAACATCCATCGTAACTGGACTTGATATTGTCGAATTATTGAGCACCGAAACCGGCTTTTTCCCATCCAAGAGTGAAGTTAGAAGACTATTGCAAGGCAATAGCATATCCGTAAATAAAACAAAAGTAAAATTGGGCTATGAATTAAGCTCAAAAGATCTATTAAATGATCGATTTATACTAATCCAAAAAGGAAAGAAAAATTATTATCTAATTATTGTTGGTGAATAAAGAATATGATATACTTTTGCAGCCGGGAACAAAAAACAATCAGAATACAAGATGAACAAAAAAAACATTGCATTAATAGGAGCGGGATATTGGGGAAAAAACCACCTCAAAAACCTGTACCATTTAGGCGTACTAAACAGAGTGCTTGAATTGTCGGATGAAATTATCAATCTACGTCAAAAGGACTATCCGGGTGTTATTTTCACCAAAGATGAAAAGGACATTTTAAAAAATGAAGACATTCAGGGGGTCGTATTGGCTGTACCGGCAGAATTGCATTTTTCCATTGCCAAGAAATATCTTCTTGCAGGCAAAGATGTATTGGTCGAAAAACCATTGGCTTTAAACACACGTGACGGTGAGGAATTGGTAAAAATCGCCAAAGAAAACGGACGCATATTGATGGTAAGACACATTCTACAATATCATTCCGCAGTGATAAAAATTAAGGAATTGATCGATGCCGGTGAGCTGGGAGAGATACGATACATCTATTCCAATCGTCTGAATATGGGCAAATTACGCACGGAAGAAAATGTCTTATGGAGCTTTGCCCCGCACGACATCTCCCTCGTGGTAATGCTGATGAACGGCGAAATGCCACAAAACATATATGCACAAGGAGGAACCTACGTCACCGAAGGTATCGCAGACACTACAATGACTACATTCGGCTTCGAGAACGGAGTGAAAGGTCATATTTTTGTAAGTTGGTTGCATCCTTTCAAAGAACAAAAATTGGTCGTCATCGGTTCAAAGAAAATGATTGTCTTTGACGACGTTAGCAAAGAGAAGCTATTTCTCTATCCCCACAAAATCGAATGGGATGGATCCAAAGTACCGGTAGCGATGAAAGCCGAACACGAAATCGTGAAATTTGAAGCAAAACAGCCTCTCGAAGAAGAATTGAAACATTTTATCGCTTGTATCGAAACACGTGAGACACCAAAAACAGACGGAGTTGAGGGCTTGACTGTTTTGCGCGTATTGGAGCAAGCTCAACAA
>CAZLTF010000276.1:0-3782 GCA_964562195.1 uncultured Bacteroidales bacterium
TTGAATTCACGAATAAATAATGAAAAAATGTTGTATTCGTTTCAAAAATTGAAGTATTCAAGAAAAGGTATTCTTGGAAAGCAAAGATCTTGTGAATAAAAAAATGAAATCAATCTAAGATTTTATTTGCCCAAATATAAATAAAAAGTACTTTTGTAAAAAAAACAGGTTTTGAAAATTAAGAAAGAGATATTAGTTGGATTACTGGTTTTGCTTACCGGTGGTATGTTGTACTGGGGCGTAAATTACCTCAAAGGCATGAATATTTTCTCCGAAGAGGGTATTTATTATGCCGTGTATCCCAATGTAGATGGACTGATGATCACAAATCCGGTACTGATCAATGGTCTCAAAGTCGGACAGATCAAAGATGTTTATTTTGAAGAGAATAGACCTTCGGATGTGATCGTAGAAATAATGATAACGCAGGACATACGTATTCCGGCAAATTCGCTTGCCAAGATTATCAGTTCGGATATTATGGGTTCAAAAGCCCTATCTATTATTCCCGGTAATGCGACCTTCTATGCCAAGACGGGAGATACTTTGGAAGCCAAAGTGGAGGAATCAATCACGGATGCTATCAATCGCGAACTGCAACCAATCAAAAGAAAAGCCGAAAATGTAATGGGTAGCATCGATACTCTATTGACTGTATTGCAAGGTGTTATGGGCGGAAAGAATGGTAGGAATTTTTCGGAAAGTTTGCAACGTGTCCTAAATACCATGCGCTATCTCGAAGAGAGTTCATTGTCCTTTAATGATATGATGATACGTGAAAAGCCCCGGTTTATCAAAATCGTCGATAATCTCGAATCCATCACTTCCAATCTGAACAACAATAAAGAATATATTAGCAATATCATCCAAAATTTCTCTTCCATAAGCGATACCTTGGCGAAAGTTCATTTTCAAGAAACGCTGGCTCATACCGACAAAAGTATCCGCGATTTTGATGCCATTTTGAAACAAATCAATTCCGGTGAAGGTAGTCTTGGTCTTTTATTGAAAAATGACTCCCTTTACAATGCACTCAATAAATCCAGCATTGATCTTGATATCTTGCTCAAAGACATCAAAGAGAATCCAAAAAAATACCTCAACTTCTCGGTTTTTTGATATGTCTATTGTTTTTAGCGAATTGCCGCTTGACCTGCAACAGATTATCAATGCGTATTTTCCACCGCAAAGCGAGGCACGTTCTTACTATTTGACACATGTGATGAAAGTTACCGGATTGGCATTTGATATTATTGAAAGGAAAAAAATGAATGAAATAGATCAAAATTTGGTTTTATATGGCGGGATGCTTCATGACATCGGGATCGTTCATACCCATGCTCCCCAAATCGGGTGCAATGGTAATCATCCTTACATCGCTCACAATTATTTGGGTAGAAAAATGATGGAAGAAGAAGGGCTCCACAAAGTAGCCCTGATCTGTGAACGGCATATCGGAGTTGGCTTGACCAAAAAGGAAATAATACAGCATAATTTGCCTGTGCCACAGCGTGATATGCTACCTTTGAGCCTTGAAGAAAAGCTCATTTGCTATGCAGATAAGTTTTATTCCAAGTCAAAAAAACATTTAACATCTCCCAAGCCAAAAGAGAAAATAAGAAAAAATATAGCAAAATTTGGCAGAGAAAATCTGATGAGATGGGAACAATTGGAACAAATATTTGGCAACGATGATAAATTTGAACATATTTAGAAAAAATATTCCACGATGGTTGATTTTTTGCATTGATAGTGCGATGGTTATCTATTCGGTTATTTTGGCATATCTTTTACGCTTTGATTTTCATATTCCGCCCGTAGAACTAAACCGCTTACATATTGTTTTCTTGCTGGTATTGGGCATTCGTATGTCCAGTTTCTTGATAGGAAAGACCTATGCCGGCATTATTCAATACTCAAGTACGGAAGATTCGGTGCGAATGATTGTTGTAGTCTTTTTAGGCTCCGTGATGCTGGGAATAGTCAATTTGTTTTCCTATTTTTATCAAGCACATTATTTAATTCCATTTTCGATAATTTTGATAGAATCCATTACATTGACATTCTCCTTGATTACCTTCCGGATTTTGGTAAAAATGGCATATCTGGAAATTTCAAAATCAAAAAAAGACTTGAATAATATATTGATTTTCGGTGCCGGAGAAGCCGGAGTCATAACCAAAAATGTCTTAAGTGCCGACCCGAATATGAATTATAATGTGATTGCTTTTTTGGACGACAACAAAAAGAAACAAAAGAAAAAAATAGAAAATGTTCCTATTCACTCCCCCGACTTATTACCGGTTTTATTACAAAAAAATATGATAAGCAGCCTTATCATCTCAATCCAAAATATTGATGCCAGTCGCAAACAAGAAATCGTTGACGTCTGCCTGAATTATAAAATTCCCGTAAAATTTGTTCCTCCGGTCAAAACATGGATAGATGGAAAATTGAACGTAGATCAAATCAAAGACATCAAAATTGATGACCTGCTCAACCGGGATGTGATATTATTGGAAAAAGAAAAAGTAGCCTCGTATCTCAATGACAAAACAATTATGATCACCGGCGCTGCCGGATCGATAGGGAGTGAAATGGTACGCCAAATATGCACTTTCAACCCGCGCAAAATCATTTTGATTGACCAAGCGGAAACTCCTATGTTTGAGCTGGATATGGAACTGAGAGAAAAAGCCAAATCGACAAATTATGAAGTTGCTATTGCCGATATTGCCGACGTTTATCGTATGCGAAAAGCCTTCTCCTTATACCAGCCACAAGTGGTTTTTCATGCCGCTGCTTACAAACATGTTCCCATGATGGAAAACAATCCCGCCGAGGCAATCAAGACCAATGTTTTGGGTACCCAAAATTTGGTGGACTTGTCCGATGAATTTAAGGTGGAAAAATTCATTATGATTTCCACAGATAAGGCTGTCAATCCAACCAATGTCATGGGAGCCTCCAAACGAATTGCCGAGATGTATGCACAAGCCAAAAACAAACATAGTGCTACACAATATATCACAACACGATTTGGCAATGTGCTCGGCTCCAACGGCTCCGTCGTACGTTTATTCAAAAAACAAATCGAAAACGGAGGACCGATTACCGTTACTCATCCGGATGTGACACGCTATTTTATGACCATTCCCGAAGCTTGCCAGCTCGTTTTGGAAGCCGGTGCTATGGGAAAAGGAAAAGAAATATTTATTTTTGATATGGGAGAATCGGTCAAGATTGTGGATCTGGCAGCCAAAATGATTCGTTTAGCCGGACTCGAACCGGGAAAGGATATCTTGATTAGTTTTGTCGGTCTTCGCCCCGGCGAAAAATTGTATGAAGAATTGCTCGCCAAGGAAGAAAATACAATCCCGACTCATCATCCTAAAATTATGATTGCCAAAGTAAAAGATATTCCTTTTGAAAAAATTAATACCGTGATAAACGAATTGACCGGCAATCTATATTCACAAGATAGTCAGTCAATTGTCAGACTGATGAAAAGAATCTTGCCCGAATATATCAGCAATAACTCGAAGTTTGAAGCCTTAGACCAATAGTGTTACGTCTATTTTTTTGATTATGCTTCGGGCTAAGTGCACAAGCCCTGATTCAGACTGACCTCAAAAAAAATCAAACACAGCGAACAGGCTATCTCCTTGTAATCAATCGTCTATCACAGAGCATAGTGCAAGACAAAAATACATAAGGGGATTCCTCGTTTCGCTTCGGAATGACAGGCTTTGATGTTTCTTTATTAAGAAAAGAAACAGAAT
>CAZLTF010000277.1:0-2810 GCA_964562195.1 uncultured Bacteroidales bacterium
TCGAAAGAGAAAATATGAATGCTGCTTGTTTCTATTTCTTCATTGGATAAAGCATTTTTTGTAAAATACAATTCAAAACGATTTGCATTATCAGTAACATTGGCTTTAAAAGAATAGGTGTTTATTTCTTTCAAATCTATGGTGATGTTCTCCTTCAAATCTTTCAAATAAACCTTCTGATAACTTGAAAATGTAGAAATATCATTAGCATTGAGAGTAAAGACTCCATTCTTTCCTGCTTCAAAATAAACCGGAATTATAAGTTCGTCCATTGTGAGGTTGAGTGCATTGACAGTAAGTTTATTTCCATTGAAATAGGAATAAAGTTGGGGTGCGGGAGCGATTCCGGGAATCTTCCACGCATCATATTGATTATCAAAGTCATTGCTTGCCTTTTCATCGAAGATGATCATTGTTTTGTCTTGATAGCCGTTGCCCGTGAGAGTTATACGAATTTGATTTTCGGTAGTATTTTTATAAAACTGTTGCGTACTGTGTTTTCTTTCGCTTTGCGGAATCGTAACAGAAGCTCCGCTTGCATTGGCTTTGACCCAAAAACCTTGTCCTATGGCGATGTCCCCGTTGGGATGAGTGCCTGTTTGGGTTTCTGCATTCCAAGTGAGATAATTGGCGCCATCATATATGTATGCCACCGGATCAACATTGGTTCTAATCCAGTTTGTATTCCATTGTGTGGCAGAAGGGTAGGGGTTGCCCAACATATTCCATCCGCGTTTGTCATTGGGTTGCGAAGCGGTATAACTCAATCCATTGATCGTGAGGTCTCCACTGTTTAAAGTTCCGGAATATTCTACGGTAGTATTGCCCGTACTGGTACTTTTTGACCAAATAAAAAATCCCAGTCCTTCTGTCAAATCCGTATTGATATCTGTGATATAATGCCAAGAATAATCTGTTTCATCAAAGCGGTACATATAAAAATCTGTGAAAATCCCCGCTAAGGCGTTGTTGATAGGTGCGGAAATCATATGCCATTGGTCTTGTGAAATATAGGATTCCACAGTAGCCGCAACATTTTCCGAATGGTGCATCAGAGAAGCTACTCCAGTAGCATCAGCTTTAATATTCAGCCCATTGACTCCCCCGTAATTAGTGAGTTTGGTGTTTACATTCAACCTTTTTCCGGCAGGAATTGTGAGTTGAGCATTGGTATCAATCACCAAATTGTTGGCTTCTGCCAAAAGCAAAGAATTAGTTTCGGGAAAAACTCCACCTTCGGGAGAATCAGGAATTTCCACGTCTGTCATCCGGTTGGGAGTTTTCAAATATGCCCAATTGTCATTATCAGACCAATCCGTTGAATTGTTACCAGTCCAGAGGCTATAGTTATATTCAACAACGTAAGTTAAAAGGCTGTCTTCTCCACCACCTCTGTCCCAGTCGGAGATAAAAGTTAGCTTTTCACCATCCGGACTTACACTTGCAAATGACCAATCAAGGGTAGAACGGCTAAATCCGTAATGACGTATCGTCTCCGTAGTATCCAGTTTGATGGCAAAAATATCACCTGCGGAATAGTACCCATTTCCATTTTCACATTCATAAGTGGGAGTAGAAACTATTGCCCAACCCGGAAGCTTGAAATTCCTTCCTGAGATATGTCCGCTAATATTAGGATTGTCGCCGACCCAGCCACAGAAATCTGCGTGTCTCAACAAATCTGTATATGCTCCATTGTCCAAGCGCGTCATCGAAAGAGGTATTACCTGAACTATCACTTCGTGCCCTTCGGTATCATAGGCAAAATCAGCATGTTCTTGATTATCAAGTAGCACACCCAAATAGTTGAAGTGTAAATCGTATTTTTCTGTCTTTCCGGTTTCATAATTTGAGATAATAATATAATCTCCCGAAGGAGTGATGGAAGCCCAATCAAAGCCCCATCCACCAAAGCTAATACTATCTACAACGATGTCTAATTCTATGTCGTAAAGTTTAGCTTTTTTGTAATTTTCATCGGTAATCACAACGTATTTGTCATCTGCCGAAATATTTCCTTCCCAAGGTCCTATTGTGGTTGAATAGCCGGGGAAATTATGCAAAGTATCAATCACATCCGTTGAAATATGGTAACGCAAAAAATTGTCATCCCAACAAAAATAACGAATGTCAGGATCTACGTTTGACCAACGAGCATCTTGAAAATAGCCTCCTGGATAGTCGAGCCTTTTATCAATCGTATAATCATCAGCATTCAAGACAAAAGTAAAACCCACAAAAAGCTTGCTCATATTTGCGTTCCAAGCTTGAATTTTTGCATAAGGTCCTTGCAATTCACCTGCTCCCCAAGGCATCGAAAAAGCTCCGGTATCACTGATACAAATAATATTTACATTTTTGCTTGTATCGTGAGCAAAGGACAAATAATCAGGTGAATCAATGCTGTCCGGTGCGACAGGCTGCCAGATACTGTCGGGTGCGTATTGTGCTGTTAGTATTGAATTGATTGAAATAAAGACGATTAGAAGAAATGCTTTTACGAGTTGTTTGTCCATGATTTTTTAGCAAAGGTATAATAATTTTTTATTATTTATAAAAAGAATTTTTTGATTCTTGCTATTAATCGTAAAATGTTATTTTTCCTGTTTTCCGCACTTTTTTAGTAAGTTTTGCTAACTACTTTAATATTAGTGTTTTATCATTTTTTTATTTCAATTTGGGTGTCCCATGTGTATTTTTTTGTAATTTTACCTATGTTTGTGAGAAAAAAAAAGAATAAATCAGGTGTTGTCAGTGTCCAAATAATTGACAAAAGTTCCGGAAAGTATAAAGTTATAAAAACCATCGGT
>CAZLTF010000278.1:0-4788 GCA_964562195.1 uncultured Bacteroidales bacterium
CGGTTAAGGAAAAAGATATTCCGGAAGCAATACGGGAACTTGCTTCAAATTTCGGATTGTTTGCCGAGCCGGCAGCAGCTACCGCTTTTGCAGGAATGAAACGCTATATTGTGGAAAATGATATCGGTGAATATGACAAATGTCTGGTGTTGCTTACCGGTAGTGGTTTGAAAGATGTGAAAACAGCTCAGTCTGTTGTTCAAATTCCGGAGCCTATAGTGCCTGATGTGAATCTGTTAGAAAAGTATGGATGATATTTAGCTGCTCTTCCGTAGAGAGTAAACCGTCAATCCAATGAATTTTGTTACCTCTCCTTTCCATCCTTCTAAACCATGTCATTTGTCTTTTGGCAAATTGGTGAATGGCAGTTTCCAATTTGGAATACATCTCGACTTTGCTTAGCTTGCCGGTGACAAAGAGTGTGAGATATTTGTACTCTAGTCCGTAAAAGATAAGTTTTTCGGGTGATACATGTTGTAAGAGTTCTTCTACTTCTTCAATCATACCATTTTCTATGCGTGATTTCAATCTTTGTGAAATACGTTGGCGGATTATTTTCCTTTCGAGAGAAATTCCAAAAATGATACTTGCAATTGCCGGAAAACGCACTTTCAAATTGTTTTTCTTTTCATAGTCTGCTATCTCTATTGCTCTTATCAATCGTTCTCTGTTTTGTAAATCGGTAGTGTTGTGTACTGTTTTTAAGGAGATTAATAGCTGAATCAATTGCTTATGGGTATAATGCTCTACTTTTTTTCTCAATTCTTTATTCTCATCCACTTTTATCAAAGGATATCTTTCCAAGATGGAGTCAAGATACATTCCCGTTCCTCCGCACATAATAGGCATTGTTCCTCTTTTGACAATGGTATTATAAGCCTCCAAAAAATCTTTTTGAAATTCATAAACATTATATTCATAGCCGGGATCGACAATGTCAATGAGATGATATGGAATCTTCCTGTCTTTGCAATTGTACTCTTTCAGGTCTTTGCCGGTGCCGATAGTCATACCACGATAGACTTGCCGCGAATCGGCGGAAATGATTTCTCCTTGATGCAAGCATGCCAATGCTGTGGCAAGTGTGGTTTTGCCACTTGCAGTGGGGCCCAAGATTACGACTAAATTTTGTTTTGACATCTTATTTCATTTTCATAATGATAGAGATTGTTTCTGATTGTATCCAAGAAAGAGACACTTGATTTTTGAAATGAAAGCGGAGACTTACGGAAGTTCTCCGCGGGAAAAAGAGTTTGATACAGCTCTTCAAAATGCATTTCATCACTTTTCTCGTCTTGATCAAATCTCAAAAATTGAAGTATTCTCAGTCCATCAAATTTTTGATGTACTTTTTTGATAAATTGCTTTTGTGTTTTGGAATTTTTCCTTATTCCTGACCACAAACCGGTGCTTCCAAAGCGAAATTGGAAAAACGAATCCAGAGGACTTTCTGTATCTCGCAGAAATAGAAGAGGGAGTAAATGGTAAAACTGTTGAATTTTTTCGAAAGATTCTTTTCTAAACACAGGATATTTTGACCAGTTTCCATTGGCTCCTTCGATCATAGCCGGACCTGTGCCGAAGGGAACCCTGTCCGAAAAGCGCGCCGAAGGGTACACACTTTGTGAAAGGCATTGCATTATCTCTCCCGATTTTTTGAATTTCTGCATCAGATAAAAATCTTCACCGCTTTCATAGGGTTTCATTCCCCCTGTTTTTCGGTATGCCCATACTGGAAATGCCATCGCAGAACCTATTGCCGTAAAAGCATAAGGACTACCAATCAAAGAGAGATTCAGAAAATAGGAGCGTAAATATATCTCGTAACGCAAAATATTTCTGTCCAATACTTCATCTCCGGTCAGCCGGTGATAATACGGGATACATATTGCCGATTTGCTTGGAAAAGATTGAAAAATATCCGAAATACTTTGAAAATAGGAAGGCGAAAACCGGGTGTCTGCATCCAGACTTATTATCACATCGTCCGGATCTGCCGATTGGATTATTCTGTCATAGAGGACTTTCCTCGCCCAACCTACACCGGATTTTTTCCTTTCCCATCCGTTTCCCTTCGAGAATTTGTCGATTATTTCAAAATCAAAATTTGCAGTTTCATTAATAATACGATGGGTCTTTGCATTGTCAATGCAATCCTGAATATAAACAGGGTCTTCCCACCAATGATCCGGTTGATTGATACAAAAGTAAACGCGAAAATGCGTGTTGGTCTGCGCCTGAATATTTTCCAGAAGGGAAAGAATCTGATTTGATTCCCTGAGGAGCGGGATAGCGATATGCAAACGTTTACTCATTTGTAAATAGTATTCTCGAATAAGATGCAAATCTATACAATTTGTGCTTGTTGAAAACAATTCTGTTGATTATTTATTACGGTGTTGGTTTTTTATTTACCTTTGCCGGAAATTTAATAAAAAACAGTTTAGAATTATGAAGGAATTTAAAAAGTTTATTAGTAAAGGAAATGTCATGGAAATGGCAGTGGGTTTGATTATGGCTACTTACTTTGGAGCTATTATCAAATCCCTTGTAAATGATGTGATTATGCCTCCCGTAGGACAAATGATGGGTGGCGTGGATTTCAAAGATTTGAAGTATGTTTTGCAAGAAGCCGTGACGAATGCCGAAGGCAAAGTGACGACCCCCGAAGTAGCGATCACCTATGGTAATTTTATCAATACGATTATTGTGTTTATCATTGTGGCTTTTGCTATTTTTATGGTAGTCAAAGCATACAATAAAATGAAAGAAAAAATGGAGAAAAAGGAAGAAGAAGCACCAGCTGCACCTGCTCCGACTCCCGAAGATATTGTGTTGTTGAGAGAAATCAGAGATGCTTTAAAGAAATAATACATATCCTATTTAAAAAAAAGAAAGCCCACTTGTGGGCTTTTTTTGTATCCGGATTAAACAAACGAGGATATTTTTGTCAAATCATTTCCGGTGGCAAAGAATTATTAATAATGTTTCTCAGTGCCTCTTTCTTGAAGGATGAAAAATGTACAGAAAGTATGCTTTGATTCAGTGGTATTTGATTTCTCCAAAAAAAGCAAAAAAGTTATTAACAAAAGCATTTTGAAAGCGCAATTTCTATACCTTTACCAAATAATTTTCGGATTTTCAAATGTCTGAATAGTAATAAATTATCATTTATAAAGTATGGAAAATAGTGAACAAATAAACGAGCAAGAGCCTGTATTGGATACTCATTCCGGATTTGATAACAATATGGAGGAGCAAGCTGACAAGAACTTAGATGGTATGGAAGAAAGACGGCAAGAAGAACCCGTAAGAAGTGCACAGTTTACCCATCTTCATTTGCATACACAATATTCTCTTCTCGATGGAGCTTCCAATATAGATCGTATGTTGGAAAAAGCCAAAAAAATGAATATGTCTGCGATTGCTATGACCGATCACGGCAATATGTTCGGAGTACCGTATTTTGTCAAGGCAGCCAAAAAAGCCGGCATCAAACCTATCATAGGATGTGAAGTATATATTGCAAAAGATAGCCGCTTTGAAAAAAAGAAAGTCGAAGGGAAGCATTATTACCATTTGATTATATTGGCAAAAAATAAGACCGGTTATCATAATCTGGCAAAATTGGTCTCGCGTTCTTTTTTGGAAGGGTTTTATTACAAACCGCGTATTGACAAAGAGCTTCTCGAAGAACTTCATGAAGGACTGATTGTCTCCTCTGCTTGTCTTGGAGGAGAAATTCCACAATTGATCATGCAAGACAAATTGGATGAAGCTCAAAAAGCGGTAGAATGGTACAAAACTCTTTTTGGCGAAGATTACTATCTGGAATTGCAAAATCATAACTTGCCCGAACAACATCGCGTCAATAGTGCTCTGAAAGTGCTGGGAGAAAAAAACAATGTCAAATTGATCGCCACCAATGATGTACACTTCATAAACCGCGAAGACCGCGAGGCACATAAAATATTAATCAATTTAAGTACAGGATTGACTTTGCTTGAAGAGCAAGAGTTGATTCAAAAAGGAAAAGCAAAATTAAGCTACACAGGTGAAGAATTTTTGAAATCGGAAGAAGAGATGTTGGCGCTTTTTGCTGATTATCCGGAGGCAGTTGCCAACACGATGGAGATTGCCGCAAAAGTAGAAGAGTACAATATTTTCAGAGATGTGATATTGCCGGTATTTGAGTTGCCACAAGGCTTTGAAGATCAGAAAACATACCTTCGTCATCTGACCTATGAAGGTGCCAAAATAAAATATGGTGAAATTACGGATGAAATCACCAAAAGGCTTGAATATGAGTTGAATATCATCGAAACAATGGGCTTTGAAGGCTATTTTTTGATCGTTCAAGATTTTATCAAAGCCGCCAAAAAAATGGGCGTAAAAGTAGGACCCGGACGTGGTTCGGCAGCCGGCTCGGCCGTAGCCTACGCAACGGATATTACCAATATCGATCCCATTAAATATGATTTGCTTTTTGAACGTTTTCTCAATCCCGAACGCGTAACGATGCCGGATGTGGATGTTGACTTCGATGATGATGGCAGGGATAAAGTTCTGCAATATGTTGTCAATAAATATGGTAAAGATCATGTCGCACAGCTTATCACCTTTGGTAAAATGGGACCAAAGACGGCTATTCGTGACGTGGCAAGAGTATTGTCTATGCCGATACCTGATGCCGACAAATTGGCAAAAATGATTCCTGACACGCCCGGAATGACTTTCAAAAAAGCTTACAAAGAAGCAAAAGAACTGGCAGATGTTAGAAAATCCGGT
>CAZLTF010000279.1:0-3063 GCA_964562195.1 uncultured Bacteroidales bacterium
GCGATGTGTTGAGCGAAGCCGAAACAAGCGCAGTTGAAATGCTTGTGAAGTGTTTAAAGATAGGAAGTCCCGAGACTTCGGGATGGCTGTTTCAAACACGAGCGTATAGCCTGTTTCGACAAAAGGAGAAAACTATCTGAGCGCAGCGAATACGTGAACAACTTTAAAATCAATAATACCAATGAACAAATTGGTGTTTTATCCCAAGCACTATATAAATACTTCAAGTTGAATTAATACCAATCCTATATCTATTCTACCACCCTCACCCCTTCCGATATGGAAAGCAGATAAACGCTTGCCCTTTGGCCAAATTTTTGATAATACTCTTGTACAATCTGTCGTGAAAATATTTTCAATTTATCTTGTCGTACGAGATTTAAAGTACAACCTCCAAATCCACCGCCCATCATCCGGCTTCCGATGACTGCCTCACTTTCTTTGGCTTTACGAACCAAAAAATCCAATTCGGAACAGCTCACCTCATAAAGATTTTGCAAGCCTTCGTGTGAAGCATATAGCATCTCACCGAAAGCCTTCCAATTTTTTTTGAGAATCAAATCTTTGGACAACAAAACCCGTTGATTTTCCTCAATAACAAATCGGCATCTCCGGTATATCTTCTCCCCCATATAGGCTCGTTTGGCATCCAAATCCACAAGACTGACATCTCGCAAGGATTGAAGTTCTTCATTGCTTTTTTGTAAAATTGACAAACCCGTTTGACATTCTTTCCTTCTTATATTATATTGAGTTTCAGCCAATTGATGTTTTACATTAGAGTTTATGAGAACCCAGCGGTAATCATCATTAGAAATTGGAATATATTCCGAATCAAGACTTCTACAGTCCAATAAGATGGCTTTATCCTTACGTCCGTTCATACTCGCATAGGGATCCATAATGCCACACATCACTCCCGCAAAACGGTGTTCGGCTTGCATTGAGATATGCACCATTTCATTATACTCAAATTTCAATTTAAACAAGGTATTCAAACCGAAAACGATACTATTTTCCAAAGCCGCCGAGGAAGACAAGCCTGCCCCCAAAGGAATATTACCACCCAATACGAGATCAAAATTATCTATTCTTTTTCCGGATTGGAAGATTTCAGCGAGCACACCCAAGACGTAATTTCTCCACCCACCATCTTCCAAGCGGACGATAGAATGTAAATGTATTTCGAAATATTCATCTACATCCATCGCATACACACGGGAATAATTCTTATTATTTTTGGCGAAGCCGGCGATAATATACATATCAATTGCCGCCGGAAGTACAAATCCATCATTGTAATCCGTATGTTCTCCTATCAGATTGATCCGTCCGGGAGAAGCAATTAGCAGCGGTTTTGCCGAAAACCTGTTTTCAAATTCAAGTCGAATTTTGTCTGTCAATTTATGTAACATCCCACTAAAATCAAATCAAGATTAAGAAAAGAAAATATAAATAGCCACCACAATCAGTGTGATACCGATACTTGTAATCTTTAAATATTTCCATGGGGTAATATCCACATTTTCGGTAAAATGAAGATAGTATGGCTTTTGGCGAGGAAAAAATTTTCCTACCAACAACATCACCACCACATTGACAAGAAACAAGATCGCCATTACGTGTAAAAAATGAGGATAATTATCTGCCCCAAACACAAAAGGTTTTAAGATAAATTGGCTAATGCTATACAAAACGACACCCGAAAGAATAGCAATTTTGGCAGCGATAGCCGGAACATATTTTGTGGTATATCCTACGACGATAATCGTCAAAATCGGAATACTATAGCAACCATTTACCTCTTGCAAATAGCCAAATAATCCATCCGGAGCTTTTGCAATCATAGGAGCTATCGCCATCGAAAATATGGCTAAGACAATTCCAAAAGATTTGCCAACTTTGACAATCTTCCTCTCATCTGCAAGCGGATTGATATGAGCTTTGTAGATGTCCAAACCAAAAAGAGTCACAGAGCTATTCAAGGCAGAGTTGAAAGAACTAAGTACAGCTCCAAATAATACGGCTGCAAAAAATCCTAACAAGGAAGCGGGTAAGACGCGGTTTACCAACATAGGATATGCTTGATCGGGATTTTCCAATTGACCTCCAAACAAGCGAAAAGCGATCACGCCGGGGAGCACGACAATCAGAGGTCCCAAAATCTTAACAAATGAAGCCAAAAGCAAGCCTTTTTGTCCTTCTTTTAGATTTTTTGCCCCTAAGGCGCGTTGTATGATTGCTTGATTGGTACCCCAATAAAAAAGCTGTACCAACATCATTCCGGTAAAGATAGTAGCAAAAGGAACCGAAGCATTTTGATCTCCAATGATAGAAAATTTCTCCGGACTATTAGACCATAGGTCTTGAACTCCTGCGATCAGACTCCCATCCCCTATTGCCATCAAACCAAAAACCGGAATCAACATTCCTCCAATCAGCAATCCGACGGCATTTAGCGTATCCGAAACGGCTACCGCTTTCAATCCGCCAAAAATAGCATATACCGCCCCGGCAAAGCCTATACCCCAAACACTTATCCATAGTGCTGCAGTATCCGAAATACCCAAAAGGGAAGGTATTTCAAACATCGTATTAATCGCCAATGCACCCGAATAAAGCACAATAGGCAACAAAACAATCATATATCCACTCAAAAATAAGGCAGATGTGATCGTCTTGGTCATCTTATCATAACGATTTTCGAGAAATTGTGGAACTGTCGTGATCCCTCCCTTTAAGTATCTCGGTAACAAAACAATAGCAGTAACAACCATCGCCAAAGCAGCTAAAGTTTCCCACGCCATCACCAAAATCCCTTCACGAAAAGCTTGACCATTTAATCCTACAATCTGTTCGGTAGAAAGATTTGTCAAAAGAAGACTTCCGGCTATCACAACACCGGTCAAACTCCTCCCACCCAAAAAATAGCCTTCGGATGTATCTTCCGCTGTCTTTCGAGTGGCATAATAAGATATTCCGGCTACCAAAAACGTAAAAATTATAAATACTAACAACTGCATATTATTTCTATTATTAACCTGACCCACAGATACTTATCAA
>CAZLTF010000280.1:0-1573 GCA_964562195.1 uncultured Bacteroidales bacterium
TATTTTCTAACTTGTTCAATTCAAAGTATAGATATACATCATCATATCACAAATTAATAAATGAAGGCACTTCTGTGATTTTCAGCAGACTATACTTGTTATTTTGCATTCTTGTATTAGTCGTAGTATCAAGAAGATATCTTGGGTTGATGTCGGGATTTCCGTTTTTGCAAAAGCAAAAACAAGTGAGATAATCAATGCTTTGAGTTTTTTTTGAAGTCCCGATTTTTTATAAAGAAAAAGGGCGCAATACGCATTACACCCTTTCTCGTGAACCCGGGAGGATTCGAACCCCCAACCCTCTGATCCGTAGTCAGATATTCTATCCAGTTGAACTACGGGTCCGTTTGAGGGTGCAAAGTTAATACTTTTTTATATTTGCAAAAATATTTTATTAAAAATATCAGCTTTTATAATTTTATGCTATGTCATTGAATATGAATTGATAATCTCTTTATATGTCATCTGTTGCCTCTTGATTTGAAAAAAATGTAGCATTATTTTCTTTCGATCACCTTATTGCCAAGCGGCAAAGAGTAGAAAAATAGAAGAAAAAAAATATTATTTATTATTCAAATAGACTAAATGTTTACTTTTGTACATTGTTAAATGAAGATGTTTGACTCTGGATGAATGATAAAAAGTGGAATTTGAAAATGTTTCAAAAGACAATGATGGTATTGGGTTTCCTTATACTTTCGGCGATAGTTGTGTATGGTCAGGATTTTGATTTGAAGAAGAAGAAAAAGCGAAAGAAGGATATTTTGGAGGTTTATCATGTTTTGCGTCATCACAAAAAAATCAGACAAGGTTTATATCTGCGTTATCTGAAAAAGCAAGTGATTGTCAATGGATATTACGATAATGATGATAAGGTCGGGATTTGGAAATATTATGACGGACTACGAAGAGTCCAGTTGGAATATGACTACGATAAGAAGAAAGTCATTGATTATGAATCATTTCAGGATACTACGCACTATAGCCAACCGCCGCTATTGCTGGGAAGCACTATAGAAATGAAATATAAAATAAACGAACATATTCATTATCCGCAAGAGGCATTACGCAACGGGTATTATGGTGAGATTACGGTTGGTTTACTTATTGATACACTCGGAGTTATCAAAGAATGGACTATAGTGAAAGGCTGTGAAGAAAGTCTGAATGAAGAGGCTTTGCGTGTTGTCGAACTTGTCACCCAAGAATATCAATGGCTACCTGCCATCAAAGATGATAAATATGTGGAATCCAGATACTTAATTCCTATTCAATTTGAGATGAGAAGAGGTTATTAGTCAAGTCGGAAGTTATACACTTTATCATTGATGGTAGTGATGATATTATATTTATCATTATTTTCGAGTTGTGTGACTACAAATCCTTGTTTCGCAGCGAAAGTAATATACTCAAATGCCTGATCTTCATTATCATAAAATCGAACTTCCTGCAGCGAGTCGCTCAATATTCCAATGTAAGCTTTTCGCCCGATGGTGAACAGCAGCGGCGGTTGGGAAACATCGCCTACATCATAGGAGAAGATATGTTTTTTGAATCTGTCGAAGGCTTGAAG
>CAZLTF010000281.1:0-3843 GCA_964562195.1 uncultured Bacteroidales bacterium
AATTCCATTTTTTTGTCAAAAATTTGATACTCAAAGCTTTGCTACACAAAAACACATTTCCATTCAAATGGCTGCAAGAGAGCTTCGCTATCAATGGTTTGAAGAACTGTCAAATAAACACCGGTTTACCAAAATCCTGACTGCTCATCATCAAGACGATAACATCGAGACTTTTATTATTCATCTGCTCCGCAGTTCCGGATTGAAAGGTTTGCAAGGAATTCCGGTTCAAAGAGGTTTGTACATTCGACCTTTGCTGGGACTAAGCCGGAAAGAAATTGAAGCCTATGCCTCTACCCATCAAGTTCCGTACAGGGACGACAAATCCAATCGTGAGACAAAATATCTGCGCAATAAAATCCGCCACCTTTTGCTTCCGGCACTCTACAACATCGATGCACATTACGCTTCCAAATTTCAAAAAAGCATGGATATTTTGCAGCAATCCAATGTGTTTATAGAAGAAAAAATGCAAGAGATGATTGCCCGGCACTCGTCCGTCAACAATCATCAAACACGCTTTTCGCGCACGACTATCAAAAAATGCAAACACGCCTCCTTGTTATTGTTTTATTGGCTACATCCCTACGGATTTTCCGAAGATTCGATACGCGAGATACTCCAAAACAACAACTTGAACAAAACCGGAAACATCTTTTATTCAGCAGAATATCTATTGAATATAGATCGTGATTTTTTGATTCTTTCGCCTCAAAAAAAATCAGACAACATCCCAAACATTATCAAAGAGAAGACCGGAAAACTCAATGATCTTATTCCTTTGGAATGGGAAACATTCGACAGAACAAAAGATTTCCGTTTCTCGACAGAACGAAATACAGGAGACTTTGATTTCGACGATTTGCATTTCCCCTTACTAGTCCGGAGGTGGAAAGCAGGCGATCGCTTCTACCCCTTGGGGATGAAAGGAAGTAAGCTGGTGAGTGATATATTGACAGATATCAAACTATCCCGGGTTGAAAAAATGAACACCTGTGTATTGTTGTCCGGAGAGAAGATTGTCTGGGTTATAGGCTATAGACAGGACGAACGGTTTAAAATTACCGGTAAAACAAAGAGAATCGTAAGAATAAGAAGAATGTAAAAAAAGAGATATGAAAATACATTTGATAGGCAAAGAAAATTCACTTTTGCTCCATTATTTGGCAGAAATCAGGGATCGTTCTATCCAGAAAGACAGGATGCGATTTCGTAGAAACATTGAGCGTATCGGTGAAATATTAAGTTATGAGCTTAGTAAAGAATTGAATTACAAATCGGTATGTGTCAAGACACCACTTGGAGAAAAGGAAACAGCTTCGCTGAAAGATGAAATTGTTATTTGTTCGGTATTACGTGCCGGATTGCCCTTGCATCTCGGAGTATTAAATTACTTTGATCATGCCGACAATGCATTTATTTCAGCTTTTAGAAAAAAGAATGCAGAGACAGATGAATTGGAAATTCAAATGGAGTATTTAGCAGCCCCCGACCTACAAGGCAAAACATTATTGTTGGTCGATCCTATGCTGGCAACGGGAATGTCGCTTACAGCGGTTTTTGAGGCACTGAAAAGAAAAGGACACCCTCGGGAAATTCATATTATCGTTACCATTGCTTCACAATCCGGTATCGATTATCTCGAAAATATGTTGCCCGAAAACACACATCTATGGATCGCCGACATAGATCCTGTCTTAAATGAAAATGCATATATCGTACCGGGACTTGGTGATGCCGGCGACTTGGCTTTTGGACCAAGACTGTAGGAGATTTTTTGTTTGATAATAATAGAATGTAAATAAATTTTGAATGATACGAACAATGTTACACACTGTATTCAACTGAATATTAGCAATATAGCAATAAACAATATCATTATCAAGAAAATAAACAACACATAGACAACTTGAAAAAAAAATGCTTGTCTAAACATAATAGGTAAGAAGAGATATAAATACATAAATAAGATTTGATTATGAAAAAAACAATTACACTTTTTAGTTTTGTAACACTATTTTTGTTCACTTTCGGGCAAACCGTTGATAGAGACAAAGTGATCGTTGAGATTGGTACAGGTACAGGTTGCCCTTACTGCCCGGGTGCGGCAATGGGTGCAGAAGATTTAGTTGCAAACGGCAAGCAAGTCGGAGTCATTGAGTATCACAATTACAATTCGGGAGATCCGTATAATAATTCCTATGCAGCAGCCAGATGTAGCTATTATGGAATATCGGGATATCCTACGGCTATTTTTGATGGCACTTTGTATAGTGTTGGTGGCAGTTATAGCAATAGCCTATACACTACTTACTTACCAAAATACAATCAAAGAATCTCAATTCCATCTGATTTTAGCATCTCTATTGATGGGAACTCACCTACGGGAGAGGAGTATAATGTGAGTATCACGGTGAATAACGTAAATAATAACACCCAAAGCAATCTTCGTCTTCAAGTGGTAGTCACCGAATCCGAAATTCCTTACAACTGGCAAGGTCAAAATCACCTTAGTTTTGTAGAACGACTGATGTTGCCCAATCATAACGGAACGACCTTGGATTTCTCATCCGGCAATTCATTCACTAAGAACTTCAATTTCGCCTTAGGCTCCGATTGGGATTATGAACATTGTCAACTGGTAGTATTTGTTCAAAATCATTCGACCAAAGAGATTTTGCAAGGAAGCGTCATTGACCTTCCCGACTTGATTGTTCCTTTGGATTACAACGCAAGCATCAATTCCGTTTATGTTCCTCGCACTCTGTGCAATGAACAGATCACTCCCAAAGCATATATCAAAAATGGAGGAAATATCACTATGACAAGTCTTGATATCTCTTATCAGATAAATGATGGCGAAGAAGTGAATTTTGAATGGACAGGAAGTTTGGAATTAGGAGAAGGAGAGATGGTCGAGTTGCCTACATCTACATTGGAAAACATTCTCGAAACAAATACAATCAACATCAGTGTTTCAAACCCGAATGGAAATCCGGATCAATATGCCAACGACAATAGTTCTTCTTATGATTTTGTAGGTTCGGATGATTTTCCCAACCCACCCAATATTGTCATTTATGTGAAAACCGACGATCATCCGGAACAAACCACCTGGGAAATAAAAGGCAGCGATGGAACAGTACTCCAATCCGGCGGACCCTATACTCTTCCCTCCCACCTTTACACCGAAAACATTGACATCACAGAGAATGGTTGCTATTCATTTGTCATATATGATGCAGGCGGTGACGGTCTGATAGGCATTTCATCAAAATATATCATCACCGAAAACGGAAATATCTATTTCACCAATGGTGAGTTCGGTTATATGGAAGAAACCCAATTTACAGTAGGACAGGTAGGTATAGAGAATAATCTTTTGGGTAACAATTTCCAAGTTTATCCCAATCCTGTATCCCAAACAGCATTTATTATGTATCAAACAAACAAGACAAGCAATGTACAAATAAATCTATACAACAGTCTTGGAGTCTTGGTTTTGACCCAAAATGAAGAGAATCAAACCGCCGGAGTCCATTCGGTAGAGATTGATGGTAAGAAATATCAAGAAGGCATTTATTTCGTCGATTTGATAATAGGAGAAACGCATTATAAGAAAAAAATAGTTATTGTAAAATAACATTCTTAATGGTGGAAGTCAAAAATTTCTCTTGGCTTCCACCCTTTATTTTTGCCGTAGAGGCCAAAAAGAAATCCATTAAAAAAAATTTATTATTATGAAAAAGGTTTTTACATTATTAAGTTTTATTCTTATCAATTTATTCATCTTCGGACAAACCGTAGATAGGAACAAAGTGATCGTTGAGATTGGTACCGGTA
>CAZLTF010000282.1:0-1753 GCA_964562195.1 uncultured Bacteroidales bacterium
TTTTTTATTTTTTTCATTTTCCACATAATGAAGGAGGTCGCTATGGACGTATTCGGGAGAGAAGACAACTTTGAAGCCTTTATAGATATTTTGTTTGTGTAATCTTTTTCGTACCATACGACCAAATCGGCAACCGTATGAGCGGGAAATATCTGCAATTTGGATTTGGGTAGCATCCATTTTGCCACCGCTTCCGAGTGAACTGATGATCGGAATATTATGTTGCAAAGCAAAGGAGATGAGATTCGTTTTTGGGTTGAGTGTGTCAATAGCATCTGCCACATAGTCAATGGATTGAGGGAAAATGTCTTGAATGTTTTCGTGCGAAATAAAAAGATTGAACGAATTGATTTGAAGTTGAGGGTTGATCGAAAGAAGTCTGTCTTTCCAGAGTTTCACTTTTTCTTTTCCGTTATTGTTGTGTGTAGCGATCAGCTAGCGATTGATATTGCTTGCGGATACTGTGTCTGCATCCAGTATGCTTAGTTTTCCGATGCCGGCTCTCGCCAGTGATTCTGCACAAGCTCCTCCCACGCCTCCTAATCCAACCACAAACACGTGTGCCCGGGTTAGTTTGTTTAAGCCTTCTTTTCCCAACTGAAGCAATGTTCTCTCCTGCCAGTTCATACGCAGATATGAAATTAATGTTGTTTTAGAGCTTCTTTGAGTGGAATTCTTTTGCCTTCTTTGAAAGCGACGATAAAAGCATCTTTGTAGCCCTTATTGCGGATGATGTCCCGCCATTTCAGCATAGCTGTATAAGAAGTATCATTGCCGGAGGTATATTTGTAGAGTTCACCGTCTTTGTAAAATTTCACGTCTTTGAGTTTTTTAAATTTACGGAAGTTTTTTTTCTTCTTCTTTTTATACGAAGTAAACTGAACACGATAATAAACGGGGGGTGTTTTTATTATAGGAGTTTCTTCGACTTCTTCTTCGACATAGGAATTTTCTTCATTTTCAATAAAATATTCCTTGATAGCTCTATAAATTGCAGAAGCCATCAGGTCTTGCCCATTTTTGGATTTTAGGTATTTTGCTTCTTTGGCATTGCTAAGAAATCCGAGTTCTATCAAAACGCCCGGCATAGTTGTTTTGCGAAGCACAAGAAATCCGGCTTGCTTGACACCTCTGCTTTTTCTACCTACTCTTTTTTCAAATTGATTTTGGATTTTTGTAGAAAAATGAATGCTTTGTTCCAGATTTACATTTTGCATTAACGTCAGGATGATATAATCTTCGTCATTGTTGGGATCAAATCCTTCGTATTTTTGTTCGTAATTTTTTTCAAAAAAGATGACGGAGTTTTCTGTTTTGGCTACTTCCAGATTGTCTTTTGTGCGGTGAAGACCGAGAGTGTAAGTTTCAGCTCCGTAGGGTTTTGAAGATTTGTTGGCATTGCAATGAATGGAGACAAAAAGATTGGCACCGGAGCGGTTGGCAATATGAGCACGTTCGTTGAGATCTACAAATACATCTTTGTCGCGTGTATAGATGACTTTGGTATTTTGCCATTTGGAAAGATATTCTCCGACTTTGAGCGTTACCGAAAGGGCAATTTCCTTTTCTACTGCGCCATTGCCGGAGGCACCGGGATCAAATCCGCCGTGTCCTGCATCCAATACGACTATTCTTTGATTGTCTTGAGCCATTGACAAAGAGCTGAAAAGACTAAGCAGACCGAATAAAAAAATAAATAGATGTTTCATTTTTCCTTTCAAAATATTGGTATAATTTTTGTTCAAATCCAAAT
>CAZLTF010000283.1:0-6311 GCA_964562195.1 uncultured Bacteroidales bacterium
ATATTATCGAGAATTGTCCTGCCGGGTTCCATATTTTTAGGCTTCGTAGCGATTCTTCCTATGATCGTTAGAATATTTGGCGTAGGCACTCAATTCTCTTACTTTTATGGTGGTACATCTCTGCTTATCTTGGTAGGGGTAGTATTGGATACTCTTTCTCAGATTGAAAGTCATCTGATGATGAGACATTATGACGGATTGACAAAATCCGGAAAAATCAAGGGACGTTTCAGCGTTTCAGGAATGTAAGTTGCAATGATTTATTATAAGACTCCTGAGGAGATCGAAATATTAAGAGAAAGTTCTTTACTTGTTGGTAGTACCTTAGCCGAATTGGCTGCGATCATTAAACCCGGATTAAATACCAAGGTTTTGGATCAAGTAGCCGAAGAATTTATTCGTGACCATGGTGCAGTACCCGGATTCAAAGGGTATCAAGGATTTCCTAATACATTGTGTATTTCTATTAACGAACAAGTCGTTCACGGAATACCTTCTGACAGGGAAATTCAGGAAGGAGACTTGATTTCTATAGATTGCGGGACAATCAAAAATGGTTTTTATGGCGATTCCGCTTATTCTTTTTCAGTAGTAGGAATGAAACAAGAAGTGCAGGATTTAGTGAAAAGAACGAAAGAAGCTTTGTATGTTGGAATTCAAGAGGCAAAAAAAGGAAAGCGAGTAGGAGATATCGGATACCATATTCAGCAGTATGTTGAAAGTTTCGGATACGGTGTAGTTCGAGAGTTGGTAGGTCACGGATTAGGGAGAAGTCTTCACGAAGATCCCCCTGTTCCCAATTATGGACGAAGAGGCAAAGGTAATAAATTGAAAGAAGGTATGATTCTTGCTATAGAACCGATGATTACATTGGGAAGTAGAAAGATACATCAGGAAAAAGACGGATGGACGATCCGGACGGCAGATCGAAAACCTGCCGCACACTTTGAACACGATATCGCCATCACTTCTTCAACAACAGAGATATTGTCTTCTTTTGATGAAATAGAAAGTAGAATAGAAAAAAATACATATTTGTTAAATTTATAAAATGGCAAAGCAAAAATCCATCGAAGTAGATGGAACAGTAGTTGAGACATTAGGAAACGCAATGTTTCGTGTAGAACTTGAAAATGGGCATTTGATAATCGCGCATATCTCAGGGAAAATGCGTATGCATTATATTAAAATATTGACAGGAGATAGAGTAAAACTCGAAATGTCCCCTTATGATTTGACAAAAGGTCGTATTACGTACAGATATAAATAGAAACAGTATAGATCATGAAAGTAAGAGCATCGGTTAAGAAAAGATCGGAAGACGATAAAATCGTAAAAAGAAAGGGAAGGATTTATGTTATCAACAAAAAAAATCCTAAACACAAACAAAGACAAGGTTAATAATCATTAAATTATAGAATATATGGCTCGTATAGCAGGTGTAGATATTCCAAAAAACAAAAGAGGTGTTATCTCTTTGACTTATGTTTATGGAATCGGTAGATCAACCGCAAAAATGATTTTAGATGAAGCCGGAGTAAGTCCTGACAAAAAAGTGGTCGATTGGGAAGAC
Organism: uncultured Bacteroidales bacterium; assembly: GCA_964562195.1. Lineage (GTDB taxonomy): Bacteria > Bacteroidota > Bacteroidia > Bacteroidales > S143-32 > S143-32. Next base: position 1,574 of record CAZLTF010000283.1, read on the forward strand.
CAAGAGATTGCCAAAATCCGTGAGGTGATTGGTGAAAAAATTAAAGTAGAAGGAGAACTTCGTTCTGAAGTACAAATGAACATCAAACGTTTGATGGATATTGGTACCTATAGAGGGATCAGACATCGTATTGGTTTACCATTGAGAGGTCAGCATACAAAAAATAATGCCCGTACTCGTAAAGGTAAGAAAAAGACCATGGCAAATAAAAAGAAATCTCCAAGATAGTAAGTAGTTTTTAAATTATAGAAATTTTACCAGATATGGCTAAAAGTAATAAAAAAGTTACCAAAAAAAGGGTTGTAAAGGTTGAGCCTAATGGCAGAGCTTATATAAAAGCAACCTTCAATAATGTGATCGTAACCTTGACGAATAACTCAGGACAAGTGATCTCATGGTCATCAGCCGGAAAAAATGGCTTCAGAGGATCCAAGAAAAATACCCCTTATGCTGCTCAAATGGCTGCCGAAGATGCCGCCAAAGTTGCTTACGATTATGGCTTGAGAAAAGTGAAAGTATTTGTGAAAGGACCCGGCTCCGGTAGAGAATCCGCTATTCGTACTATTCACGCCGCAGGTATTGAAGTTACCGAAATTATGGACGTTACTCCAATGCCTCACAATGGTTGTCGTCCTCCAAAAAGAAGAAGAGTTTAATTTAATAAAAATACGTAGCAATGGCTAGATATATAGGACCTAAAACTAAGATTGCAAGAAAATTCGGCGAACCTATCTATGGTGCTGATAAATCTTTTGAAAAGAAAAAATATCCTCCCGGACAACACGGAAACTCCAGGAGAAGAAAAAAGAAATCGGAATATGGTATTCAGTTGGATGCTAAGCAAAAAGCTAAGTATATCTACGGAGTGCAAGAAAAACAATTTAACAACTTGTTTAAAAAAGCTTCCCGAAAAAAAGGTGTAACAGGTGAAATCTTACTCCAATTGATTGAAGCCAGATTGGACAATGTCGTCTATCGTCTCGGTATTGCCCCTACAAGAGCTGCCGCAAGACAACTGGTTTCTCATCGTCATATTACTGTAAACGGTGATGTGGTAAATGTCGCTTCTTATAGTGTAAGAGCCGGAGACATAGTCGGTATTCGTGAAAAATCAAAATCATTATTGGTTATTACCGAATCACTGGCTTCCAGAAGTAATTCTTATTCTTGGTTGGAGTGGGATAGTGACTTGAACGTTGGTAAATTCTTGAATTATCCTCAAAGAGATGAAATTCCTGAAAATATCGAAGAACGTTTGATTATTGAGTTATACTCCAAGTAATAACGTAATTATTAAATTAAAAAGAGAACATGGCAATTTTAGATTTTCAAAAGCCGGATAGAGTAATTCAAATCGAAGGTGATGATTATAAAGGGAAATTCGAATTTCGTCCTTTAGAACCGGGATTTGGTGTGACCGTTGGGAATGCCATCCGCCGCGTCTTGCTATCATCATTGGAAGGTTTCGCAATTACTTCGATTAGAATCGATGATGTTCCTCACGAATTCTCCTCTATCGCAGGAGTAATCGAAGATGTGATGGATATTATCCTCAATCTCAAAAAAGTTCGTTTTAAACAACTTATCGAAGGTGAAGACTTCGAAAAAGTAAATGTAGTCATTGGTGATCAGAAAGTCTTTCAAGCCGGAGATATTGATAAGTTCTTATCTGTATTTCAAGTCTTGAACAAAGAACAGGTGATCTGCAATATGGAACCCACGGTCAAACTGAATATTGAATTGACAATCGAAAAAGGTAGAGGATACATTCCTTCCGAAGAAAATAGAACTGTCAATGCTCCTATCGGTACCATCTTTATGGATTCTATTCATACTCCAATCCTGAATGTGAAGTATCATACCGAAGATTATAGAGTGGAGCAAAAAACGGATTATGAAAAATTAGTACTGGAAATTGATACGGATGGCTCTATTTATCCCGTAGATGCTTTGAAAGAAGCAGCTAAGATTCTAATCCATCACTTTATGTTGTTCTCCGATGAAAAGATAATACCCGAATCGGAAGAGAAAAATGTAGCCGACGAGTTTGATGAAAGTTCATTGCATACCCGTCAGTTGTTAAAAACTAAATTGGTGGACTTAAACCTCTCGGTAAGAGCTCTCAATTGTTTGAAAGCTGCCGAAATTGATACACTGGGTAATTTGGTTCAGTTTCAAAAAAATGATTTGTTGAAATTCCGTAACTTCGGTAAGAAATCTCTCGATGAGATTGACTTGCTCATTAAAACCAAAGGTCTTGGTTTTGGTATGGACGTTTCAAAATATAAACTAGATAAGGAATAATAGCGATGAGACACAAGAAAAAAATTAATCATTTATCAAGAACTAGCTCACACCGTAAAGCGATGCTTTCTAACATGGCAAGTTCTTTGATCATGCATAAGAGAATTCACACAACATTGGCAAAAGCAAAGGCTTTAAGAATTTATGTCGAACCTCTCATTACCAAGAGTAAGAAGGATGACACACATTCTAGAAGAACAGTCTTTAGCTATCTGAAAAATAAATATGCAGTAACCGAATTGTTCAGAGAGGTTGCTCCCAAAGTTGCTGACCGCCCCGGTGGATATACTCGTATTATCAAAATGAATAACCGTTTGGGTGATAATGCTCCTATGGCTATGATCGAATTGGTGGATTTCAATGAAAATCTCTTGAAAGATACCAAAAAATCTAAAAAATCTTCTACACGTAGAAGCCGTAAAAAATCTTCTAATCCGGTAGAAACCGCCAAAAATGTAGTAGAAGAAACAAAAGATTCCGTAGAAGAATCCAAAGGAGAAGAATAAGATTGATATGTTTAAAAAAAAAGGATAGATTCTTGTCGGGTCTATCCTTTTTTTATATACTTTTATCCCGTATAAAAAAATCATAATTATGAGTGCAATTTATCATATACATGCAAGACAAATCCTTGATTCCAGAGGGAACCCCACTGTAGAAGTCGAGGTTTATACCGACTCAGGTATAATGGGGAGAGCTGCTGTTCCTTCAGGAGCATCAACCGGAGTACACGAAGCCGTAGAGTTGAGGGATAAAGACCCACAGTATTTCTTGGGAAAAGGTGTGTTGCAGGCGGTCGAAAATGTGAATATGGTCATCAACGAAGCCTTACAAGGAATGTATGTCACAGACCAAAATGAAGTAGATGCAAAACTTCTGGCTCTGGATGGCACTTCCAACAAAGGGAAACTCGGCGCAAATGCCATACTTGGCGTCTCGCTTGCCGTTGCCAAAGCCGCTGCACTCCAGACAGGACAACCTCTCTATAGATACATCGGAGGTGCAAATGCCAATACCTTGCCTATTCCGATGATGAACATTCTAAATGGAGGATCACATGCCGATAATAGTATCGACTTTCAAGAATTTATGATTATGCCTGCTGGCGCAAAACGTTTCTCGGATGCCCTGCGTATGGGGGCAGAAGTTTTTCACAACTTGAAAGCAGTCCTCAAAGCTTCCGGCTATTCTACAAACGTTGGAGATGAAGGAGGGTTTGCACCGAATCTCAAATCCAACGAAGAAGCCCTGACTGTCATATTGCAAGCCATCGAAAAAGCCGGCTATCGACCGGGAGAAGATATTTTTATCGCACTGGATCCGGCTTCATCCGAATATTATATTCCGGAAGAAAATAAATATCACCTTAAATGGTCCACAGGAGATAAGCTGACACCATCCGAAATGGTTACTTTCTGGACTGATTGGGTGAAGAAATATCCGATTATTTCCATCGAAGATGGTATGGCCGAAGACGATTGGGATGGATGGAAGTTGATGACCCGAAAACTCGGAAAGAAAATCCAAATTGTAGGTGATGATCTTTTTGTTACCAATACGCAGAGATTGAAAAAAGGAATCGACATGGGGATCGCAAATTCGATCTTAATCAAAGTAAATCAAATTGGTACACTCACCGAAACCATGGATGCCGTGACACTCGCTACACAAAATGCATATACTTCCGTTATGAGCCACCGTAGCGGTGAGACCGAAGATGTTACGATTGCTGACCTTGCCGTGGCACTTGACACAGGACAAATTAAAACCGGCTCGGCAAGCCGCTCGGATAGAATTGCAAAGTATAATCAGCTGCTTCGAATCGAAGAAGAACTTGGTACCGCAGCCCGTTTTATCGGAAAAGATTTTAAATATTTGTAATAGTTAGGGCTTGCTGAAAATCACGGAAGTGCCTTCAATTGTTTTGGTTGAAGGCTCCCTTTGTAAAGAGTAGCAGGGTAGATTGTAAATATGAGAGCCAAAAGCCGTTTTTTGAAAGATGCTGAACGGGGAAAGGCGAAATCTGTAATAGAAAGAATAGATATATGCCTTGCAAAAAAATACTAAATGTCTTGATATTCGAAATTATTAATATAGATGTTTAATTTGGAAATATGGAATTTACTACTTTGCAAATATTAGAAGCTTTATGGATCACCTTGTTGGCTGGTGCTGCAACAAGTCTGGGGATATTGACTACCTATTTTTCCAGCCCCGGAAATAAGAAGTTTTTATCATTTTCATTGGGTTTCTCCGCAGGAGTGATGATTTTTATCTCATTCTTTAGAATCTTGGACAAGGTAAAACAAAAAATGATACATCATTACGGTGAGGATACCGGAAACTGGTATGTAATCATTGGTTTTTTTGTCGGAGTGGTTTTTATCGTGTTTTTTGAACGCTGGATACATCACTACAAAGAGAAGAAAATAAA
>CAZLTF010000284.1:0-2229 GCA_964562195.1 uncultured Bacteroidales bacterium
ATCGTAAGGACAACTCGCAAACAAGAAAAATGAATAGCAAATACAAGAAAAGCAACAATAATATGGACAAGAAGTACAAAACATATAAACAGCTTGACTTCAAGACACTTAGCCAAGAGGCATTAGCTTTCTGGGCAGAGAATAAAATATTTGAGCAAAGCCTCAAAAACAGGGAAGGAAACGAAGCCTTTGTTTTTTATGAAGGTCCCCCTTCTGCCAACGGCAAACCCGGCATCCACCATGTTTTGGCAAGAGCCATCAAAGATACCTTCTGCCGTCATCGTACTATGAAGGGCTATTATGTTGAAAGAAAAGCAGGCTGGGACACACACGGCCTGCCCGTAGAGTTGAGCGTCGAAAAAAAACATAAAATCACCAAAGAAGATATCGGAAAAAAAATCTCGGTAGAAGATTACAATCAAGAATGCCGGACCACCGTGATGCAATACAAAGACCAATGGGATGATCTAACCGTAAAAATGGGCTATTGGGTGGATATGAAACATCCTTACATTACGTTTGACAATCGCTATATCGAGAGCGTATGGTGGTTGCTAAAAGAGCTTTACAAAAAAGGTCTATTGTACAAAGGCTATACCATACAACCATACTCCCCCGCAGCAGGCACAGGATTAAGCTCCCACGAAGTCAATCTTCCGGGCTGTTACAAAGATGTAAAAGATCAAACCGTAGTAGCCCAGTTTAAAATCAAAAAAAATGAAAAATCCGGTTTTCTGTTCGATAATGCTTGGGGTGATTTATACTTCCTTGCTTGGACAACCACACCTTGGACATTGCCTTCCAATACCGCATTGGCAGTAGGAAAAAATATCACTTATGCAAAGGTACAAACCTACAATCCATATAGTCATCAAAAACAAACTGTCATTTTAGCCAAGGATCTACTTGAAAAATATTTCCCTGCTTCCAACAAAGATCTGAAATTGGAAGAATACGAGGAAGGACAAAAAAAGATACCGTACAAAGTGACTAACGAATATACAGGGCAAGAACTAACAGGTATATCTTATGAGCAATTATTGCCATACGCACAACCTACGGATGGAGACGCATTTAAAGTGATACCCGGAGATTTTGTGACGACTGCCGACGGTACGGGAATCGTACATATAGCACCCAGCTTCGGAGCGGACGATATGAAAGTTGCCAAACAAAATGGCATCGGTTCTCTCACATTGGTAAACAAATTGGGAAAATTTACGAAAGAAATGGGCGAGTTTGCAGGTCGCTATGTAAAACCGGAATACTACAAAGATGATGACCCGAATAAGAAAAACAGTGTAGATGTGGACATCATCGTAAAATTAAAAAAAGAAAATTTGGCTTTCAAAGCCGAAAAACATACTCACTCCTATCCTCACTGTTGGCGAACAGACAAACCCATCCTCTATTATCCTTTGGACTCTTGGTTTATTAAGACTACAGCATACAAAGAGAGGATGATCGAGCTTAACAATACCATCAACTGGAAACCTAAATCTACCGGTAGCGGTCGATTTGGCAACTGGCTTGAAAATTTAGTGGACTGGAACCTCAGTCGTTCCCGTTTTTGGGGAGTCCCCCTCCCGATTTGGCGAACAGAAGATAATACAGAAGAAATGATGATCGGCTCCGCCGAAGAACTAAAAAACGCTATTGAAAAGTCGATAGCTGCCGGATTTATGGATAGCAATCCATTGGCGGATTTTATTCCGGGCGACAATTCGGAAACAAACTACAATACCTTTGATTTTCACAAGCCATACGTTGACAAGATAATTTTAGTTTCCGAAAATGGAAAAAAGATGTTTCGTGAGCCGGATCTGATTGATGTTTGGTTTGATTCAGGTTCGATGCCCTATGCCCAGCTGCATTATCCTTTTGAAAATAAAGAGAAATTCCAACAATCATTTCCTGCGGATTTTATTGCCGAAGGCGTAGATCAAACACGTGGTTGGTTTTTTACACTTCACGCCATCGCCACAATGCTCTTCGATTCTACCGCTTACAAGGCTGTCGTCTCCAATGGTTTGGTATTAGACAAAAAGGGAAACAAAATGTCAAAAAGACTAAATAATGCCGTTGATCCCTTTGATACCATCGAAAAATTCGGCGCCGACCCTACACGCTGGTATATGATGACCAACAGCCAACCTTGGGACAACTTAAAATTTGATATCAACGGAGTAGATGAAGTGAGACGCAAATTCTTCGGAACCCTGCACAATA
>CAZLTF010000285.1:0-1611 GCA_964562195.1 uncultured Bacteroidales bacterium
AATTGCTTGGTCTGCCGTCTGTCCTTTTAGTCCCAAAGCTTCCGGATGATGATGATCTCCAAAGATGACGATCTGTCCCCCGTTGAGTTTTGCTTCCTCGTAATATGAAGCTATTTTTGCCTGAAGCTTTAGTACGATAGGACAAGTAGCATCGATCAGTTTTACACCTGCTTTTTGTACTTTGAGGTAAGTCTGTGGCGGTTCGCCATGCGCTCTGAAAAGCAATTTCTTGCCGGAAAGAGTGGCAATATCTTTTTCTTCAACGAATGTAATTCCGAGATTTTCCAGACGTTGAATCTCCGGCTCGTTATGGACGAGATCTCCGAGACAATATAAATCTGTCCCTTTATCAAGTTCATTTTGAGCAAGTTGTATTGCGTTTACAACTCCAAAACAGAAGCCGGCACTACTTTCTATCTCGATTTTCATTCATCTATTTAATTATCCGGCAAAGGTATGAAATAATACAATGAAATAACCAATTAGAAGTTAAATTTCACGAATGCATCAACTACCTCTTATGCAAGGTCTGCTGAAAAAACTTCAAATGCTTGATAGAGGGTGAATTATACAAAAGTATCAATAATAAAAAGCAAGAAAAATTAGCGTATCTTCCAAAAAAAGTCCTGCATTCATTTTATTCTCAAAGAAGGTGACTTTTTTTCACGGAAGTATCTCTTGGCTTTGCAGAAGAGGATATTTGTGGATATAAGCTATTGCTTGAAGCGGATAGAAAAAACCGGCAATGAAACAGCCGGTAATAAAACCGCCCTATTTTGAATTAATATAATTAGAGTTAAGGGGTTTTTCGTATCAAAAAAATGAATAATTTCGCCGCCTGAAAATAACAAAAAAAATGAGATTATGGCAGTAAAACATGTGTATTTCTTCGGAAATGGAAAAGCCGATGGAACAACGGATATGAAAGAGCTTCTTGGTGGAAAAGGAGCAAACTTAGCTGAAATGAACCTGATAGGTGTTCCTGTCCCTGCGGGGTTTACAATTACTACGGAAGTATGTGCAATTTACAATAAAAACGGTGAGGAGTTTGGTCAAAATACCATTCGGGCGGAAGTGGAAGCCAATATGGCAAAAGTGGAAGAAGTAATGGGAGCCAAATTTGGAGATACCGTCAATCCTTTGTTGGTTTCGGTACGTTCGGGAGCAAGGGCATCTATGCCGGGGATGATGGATACGGTCTTAAATTTGGGTTTGAATGATGAAGTTGTGAATGCGATTGCCAAAAAATCCGGCAATGAGCGTTTTGCTTGGGATTCCTATCGCCGTTTTGTACAGATGTACGGGGATGTGGTGTTGGATATGAAACCAAAAACCAAAGAAGATTCCGATCCTTTTGAAGAGATCATGGAAGAGATGAAAGAAGCCAAAGGTGTAGAGTTGGATACGGATTTGGACGTTGCCGACCTCAAAGAATTGACGGCGAAGTTCAAAGCGGCTATCAAAGAAGGTACCGGACACGACTTCCCGACGGACCCTTGGGAGCAGCTTTGGGGTGCGGTGAATGCCGTCTTCAATAGTTGGATGAACGAGCGTGCGATTCGTTACCGTAAGATGGAAGGCATCCCCGAAGAATGGGGTACAGCCGTAAAT
>CAZLTF010000286.1:0-2268 GCA_964562195.1 uncultured Bacteroidales bacterium
CATACATTGCCTGCCATATCTTGAACTCCATATGGGCTATCCCCTTGCGGGGAAAACATTCCGGGCTTAACAACTTTGTCAATTCCTTCAGAACGACAATTGCATCGATTATTTGAGAATTTGTTTCCCCAAGGGTATAGTCGACCATCTGTACCTCGCGCCGCTTTTTCCCATTCAGCCTCTGTGGGTAAGCGAATTTCTTCATCTGGCCTGATTTTGCCTTGAATTTGACAGTTAATGGTTAACCAACTAGCATAATCTCTCGCTTCATACCAATCAACATTTGTGACCGGCAAATCAGGGTCTAGACTTCGGTATAGCTCAATTTCCTCTTGGTTACCTGGTTGTGAAAATTCCAAATATTCTAACCACTCACCATTGGTAACTTGTTTCTTGGCGATCCAAAAATCTGGCAACCAAATTTCATGCTGTGGCATTTCTTCCGATAATGCATATTCGTCAAGTTGAGGATCAGATCCCATCAAGAAGTTCCCTGCCGGGATGAAAATCCAATCTTGCATTGGTATTGGAACAAGCTTTTCAGAGTAATTATCTATTTTCACCAGGGATATTGTTTTTATTTGAGGCTGTCTCAACACCAAAGATTTAAGACCTTTAGCGGCACGCCTTACTTCAGGAGCTTCATCAGTTGCAGCCAAAAAATCCAAAATTGCCGACGCCTCGTCACGTTTTTCCAAACTGTAGAGCCCCTCAACCAATGCCTGGACACCATCCTCTCTGGATCCTCTATTATCAGATTCTAAGTTATATCGCGCAGAATGCCATAACCCCTTGGTTTTCTCATTAACAAATAGATATTCCTCCCAAATATTTTTCTCTCCCGTTAATAGAACGCAGTCCTTTGCACTGCCATAACCTAAACGATAAGCCACAACATCAAATAACTGCTTGAATGTCATTGACGGAAGAAAACGATACATTTGTGTGACTGTCTCTGCTAGACATCCGGTAAACATATCACCACCGTTCGGCCAACTTCGTAAGCTATTTTTTAATCTCCGAAGTATAACTAAACTGTTCTTATAATATTCAATCTGCATTTTCCGTTGAGAATAATCTTCCGAATCTATTATGACAAGTAATTTATTTTCCTTTGATGGATTGTATCGAGAAATTATAGTCTCAATATTTATGTGTGACGAAGTTTTAACAGGATTGCTAGAAGGATGTGCAAGGAAAATACGCCCGTCTCTACGTTTCATCAAACGGCCGAAATAATAAAGAAGAGTCACAGATGCCTCTGGGGGAGGAGTTAACTTCTCAAATATAGCTTGGGGACGAGAGAACCGACCGTTAATAATTACGTCAAAATATTTATTGTCGACTATTTGGGAGAAAGCATCAACCAGCAATTTTAGTGAGCGGACAGCATGTGGTACGGAGGGATAATATCGATATGTGTCTGCTCCAAACAAAACAATATGTAATTTACTTTTTATTTGGTGGATGTTGTTCATAACAACCTCTTCGATCAAGTTACTGTTCCATTGGCAATATCTAAATATCTCTTCCCGTTCAACCAAAGATCGCCACCCAAGTTCACAACAATAATCAGAAAGGTATAGCCCTCATTCAATGTTATCTTTTGCAAAAAAATCGATAGGCCGTGATCCAATAATGATACGGGATAATTAAGGCCAAATAGAATTAGCAACATAACAGCCAAAAGTGAATTTACTTGACTTAACCCCATAGCACGATGCAAACTCGCCTTTTCTCTTATATGAGCTTGAACACTATACAAAATGAACCACAAGAATTCAAAAAAGAATAACCCGATAACATAAATAAAAAATAATTGCTCATTATTGATGTAGAAAGTAATGAACGTTAAAATTAAGCTTTGAACTAAAATGGTAGATGAATCAAGTACCAACTCAAACACATCATAATCGGGATCAGAATTCAGATATTGTATATTCCCAAAAAAGAACCGAAGTACAAGCGTTATCGATGCAAAAAAAGTTAGCCAAGAACCTACAGGAATATCCCCAAGAGGACGAAAGGCTCCAGTGCGGGGATCCGTTGCTAATTGAGCCAATGCATTCTGCAAAGCCAATGCTGTTAAGAACCCCACCAATAATTTGATCGAATCGCGAAATGAATAATATTTCCCATGAAGCGGCGACATAGATTTCCACCTCTAGAATATTCAAATTAATCGAATTCAATAATTTATTGCCTGATAGCAGTCATTTAAATCGGTATAGTTTTTTGAAGAATAATACTTCTTATTTCTACTGTATT
>CAZLTF010000287.1:0-4034 GCA_964562195.1 uncultured Bacteroidales bacterium
AAAACTTTCTCTGTCTGGATGTCCATTTATTACTAATATTTTCTTCATTTTAAATATCCTATTTGATATGTAGTATTTGTCTTTCACTTGCAGCTAACGGCAGTCCGTCCAAAAACCCTACTCATTCCCATCTCAACACGGCAATGCCGTTAGTCTTAGGCAAATGTAGGAACTTTTTCGATGTGATGGAGAAAAAAATGAAAAAACGGATTGTCGCTTTTCTTTATGGTTTGTTTTGTTGCTTGTTTATTTGGTTCAATATCAGATAGATGCAGTTCAATTATGCAGAGTCTGCCTTGCCAATAAGGTAATAAGGTTTTGCATTCGGGGGAATATTTGGCTACTGAGGTGAAACGGGATGATAAGGTTTTTTCTGTATTGAAAGAGGCTTTTCCTGAACAAAAACACCTTCTTTGAGAATAAAAGATATGCAGGACTTTTTGGGAAAAAAACTTGTTTTCTTGTGTTTTGTTATAGATATTTTTGCGTAATTCGTTTCCTTTCACGTGTTTGAGTTTTTTCGGCAGGCACTACTTATCATTGTAATACATAATAGTTATCTTATTTGTCAGACTATCAGGAAGATACAAATGGCTTGTGCTTTACGGTGAAGAACACCGGCTTAAAGTGCCGGATAAATATACTGGGATGGTTTTATTTAGAAATTCTCTATTTTGAGTTTGTGGATGGATATTATTCGTATTAATGTTTGTTAAAATGAAAATGTATTTACTTTTGCAGCCGGTTTAAAAAAAATATAGATTATGTTAGTACTAATGATAGTGATATTTGTTCTTGGCTATGGAGCTATAGCTTTGGAGCATCCGTTGAAAACGGATAAAGCGGCATCTGCATTGTTGACAGGAACTATTTTGTGGGCGATTTATGCTTTGAATGCAGAGGGTTTGTTGAGCTTGGACTTGAGTCCGGCTTTTAAATTAATCTCGGATGCGGCGACCGATGTGATGAATTTTATCCACCCCAAAGTTGCGGAAGAGCATTTCAAGAATGTGTGGGAATCTTCGGTTGAAGTAGCCAAAGAGCCTCATCATTTTATTTTGCATGACTTGGAGCATCATTTGGTAGAGGTGGCGGAGATTTTGTTTTTCCTCTTGGGCGCAATGACGATCGTTGAGACTGTTGACCAGCATCAGGGGTTTAAGATTATCACGGATCGTATCACTACCAATAGTAAAGTAAAACTTTTGTGGATATTGAGTTTTATTGCTTTCTTTATGTCTGCTGCTTTGGACAATCTGACTACAACGATTGTGATGCTTGCTCTGCTTCGTAAGTTGATTGGTGATCAGAAAACACGTTGGTTTTTTGCCAGTGTGATTGTGATTGCTGCCAACGCCGGTGGTGCTTGGTCACCTATCGGAGACGTTACTACGATTATGTTGTGGATTGGTGGACAGATAACGGCTGCCAGTATCATTGTCGGGATTATTATTCCAAGTTTGATCAATTTGATTGTTCCGATTTCAGTTATGTCATTTTTTATGAAAGGGGATATTCCGAGACCGGAATTATCAGATGCGGATAAACGCGAATTTACGACCCCAAAAGAGAGAAACTTACTCTTCTTCTTGGGGGTAGGTGCTCTGCTTTTTGTGCCTATATTCAAGACGGTTACTCATCTTCCTCCTTTCTTGGGAATGCTGTTGGGATTGGGAGTCATCTGGACCGTAACCGAGTTTTTGCACAAACACAAACCTTCGGAAGACAAACGCAAATTAACAGTTGCCGGTGTAATCAGTAAGGTAGATATTCCAACAATTTTCTTCTTTTTAGGAATTTTGATGGCCGTAGCTGCACTCCAGTCTGTGGGTGTATTGGCTGAACTTTCAACTTGGTTGGATACCGTTACCGACAAAAATATTTATGTCATTAGTGCCGCGATTGGTATTCTTTCATCCATTGTAGATAATGTGCCTTTGGTAGCCGGTGCGATGGGTATGTATCCTCTTGCCGAAGCCGGTGCATTTATGGTGGATGGTACATTCTGGCATTTGATCGCATATACTGCCGGTACGGGTGGTAGTATTTTGATAATCGGTTCTGCTGCCGGTGTTGCTGCTATGGGACTTGAAAAAATTGATTTTATTTGGTATATGAAAAATATTTCCCTCTGGGCTTTGCTTGGTTATTTTGCCGGATTGGCTTACTATATTTTAGAGGTTACGATGTTCTAAAAAAAATTGCTATTTCAGACAACTTTTTTGATAAAATTTTGTTTAGACGATAGTTAGACAATATGAAAGATACGTTCATTCAAAGATAGCCCGGCAATTGCCGGGTTTTTTTGTGTAAAGTAGGGTCTGTTGAAAATCACAGATTGCCTTCATTTTTTATTTTGTGTGCAGTCAATAGCGAATATGCCGCATCAGAAATCAATTTTTATGGTAAATTAGCGTACTTTTTTTACGCCTCCATGACCGATATGCATCAGATACCAGTGCATATTATTATATCCGTGTCTCTTGTTGTGTTCAAAATGAAATTCATTAATGAGATTGCGTTGTGGAACGTAGGAAATACAGTTTTGAAAATCTTTTCCGTATAAATAGATTGCGTTCATAAAGAAAAGTCCCAAGTCGTAGGCAACAAAGGCATAGTTGGAGATCGTGGGTTCAAAATGAAAAGCCGTTCTGCAATCTTCCACGAATGTTTTTACATCAGCATTTTGATAATCAATAGAGTGGTCGGAAATGAAATAGGTGTCTAATGCAATAAATGATTGAATGCTGATTGTTTGTACCTTTTCGGGATCGGTGTACGTAAACAAATGAATCTTTGAGTCTTCATTTTCGATAAGATATTTTCTCAATTTTCCTTCTGTTTCTTTCAGAAATGATTTGTCTTCACTCAATACGATCACTACATTATCCATTGTCGTGGACAACTTATATTTCATATCGTCAAAGGTAGATCCCTGAATGACAGCATCGCGAATATCATATTTCACAAACATCGAATCGGCAATATTACTGTGCAATATGCTATAAAATGATTTGGTTTTTGCATATTCATTGCGTTGAAAATAAAAGTAGGATTTCAAATAGTGAATGTCTGAGGCATATTGATTTTTTTTATCTTCGAGAATAACAATATTCGAATTGGGAAATGAATCTTGAATAGCAGACGTGAGCAGGTATTTTCTCTCCCTCAGATCCGGCATCAATTTGAATACACGATCATTATTTTTGATAAATTCATTCCTCTTTGATAAAGGATTGATAATATTTATTTCATGCAGTTTTGCATAATTTGCAAATTGTGTAAAATCATTTTTAAACAAAGGTCCCACGATTAAGTCCATTTCCAATAAATCCAAATTATTCAACAGACGGATTGTTTTGGAAGGAGTATGGTCTATATCGAAGACAGATAGCTCTATATGAACGCCTTTGCGCGTCATGGAATCGACTGCAACGAGAAAGGATTCATAAAATGGCAAGAAACGAAATGCCCTTGTTTTTCGCAATTGGTCGATGTTATCTTTGTCCAAATCGATGTCTTGGACTTTGTCCAAATACAGAGGTAGCAACAATGCGATTTTTATCGTTTGATTGTCGGTATCCAAACGCTTGATACATTGCTTGAGGTGAAGTGTGTCTTTGACCGGAAGATATGCTACGCTGTCGATTTTGTCATCCTCTTGAAGAATATTGATCAATTCGTCTTTTCGTATTGGAATACGGACGACTTGGTCTTTTTGAACTTTCCTTCCCAATCCGGGATTCATTTCTTTCAAGATCCGGACGGGAACTTGGTAATTTTTGGCTATCTTTTTAAGTTTCTCTTTCTTGTTACTTCTGTGTATGATAAAGGAAGTCGTGGGTTTAATCAATGGAATTTTGATTTCTTGCCCGAGATGAATGTTTGTTGTCAGTGTCGAATCATATACTTGCAAACCATGAACGCTAATGCCATATTTTTTGGCAATACGATAAAGATTGTCACCGCTTACAACCTTGTGAATCATATATTCTTTCCTCTTTTCTTCGCTCTCTTGTGCTGCCGTTTCTTTG
>CAZLTF010000288.1:0-3648 GCA_964562195.1 uncultured Bacteroidales bacterium
AATCATTGCAACCGGCTTAAAATGGTATTATATCAAGCAACAAATTCATATTCAAGTGATAGGCTACAGACAGCTCATTGTGATCGTATTGGGAACAGGTGTTTATTTTATGTCTCAACTGATTCATTTGAGCAATCCCTATTTACATTTCATAGTACGAAGTACATTTATAAGTCTTGCTTTCCTTATTCCCGTTTATCTATTGGGATTGTCGGAAGACATAAACGCCTGGGTCAAGAAGATTTTTCAACGTTTGGGTGTAGTACATTGAGGTAGTAACTAATGGGATATGTAATATTTTTTGTTGAAAAAGGTAATAAATTTACGCTGTTTTCCTCCTCTTTCTTATCAGACATCGTTTTTCTTTTCAGTAAACTTGCAATTATCATTAAGCGTACCATATCATAATTGTTTGTGAAACAGGAATTTTAGGAATAAACAAAAAAAAATATTGAAATAATTGCAAAAAAATTTTGTCCTTCCAAAAAATTCTTACTTTTGCGCCGGAGAGATGGCAGAGCGGTTGAATGCGGCGGTCTTGAAAACCGTTGTGGGGAGACCCACCGGGGGTTCGAATCCCCCTCTCTCCGCTTTTTTTTTGCCAAATTTTTCCCTCTTCTTAGCATTTCGATTCGGATGATTTTACGGATGAGTACAAAGTGTCCGATCGTAATGAGAAATGTGTGTAAATCTATTGTCAATACTCTACACAAATCCCTCCGCTATCATAGGGTCAGCCATAAAATTCTCAAACATATGAAGGAGAATAAATTATGTAAATGTTTCAATAATAAAACAAAAAAAACCAGCGTTTTTTCCAATAAGCCCCGCATTTATGAGTCCAGTCAAAAGACAAACAAATTCAAAAATATTTCTTTTGGCGATATTCCGATTTTTTTCAACTATCTGATACAAAGTCATCAGCGAAATCAAAGAATATACATCTTATACCAAATAACTCTTTATGAAAATTGCCCTTTCTTTGATCGGACTCAATGATATATGATAAAATATTAAACATTATGGCTCAATATTTGTCGAAGAATAAAAGATGTATTTTTTGGCAAAAGAAGAAGAAATATTAAAACTATGTTCAAGAGCCGAAACCTTTGAGAAAGGTTTCCGGTTGCTGGTACATACACATCAAGAGTCCATCTATCGAATCATCCGGCAAATGGTACTAAATCATGAGGATGCCAATGATATAATGCAGGAAGTATTTATCAAAGTATGGAGGTCATTAAGCAAATTTCGCAAAGAATCTTCGTTAAGCACTTGGATCTATCGAATTGCTGTGAATGAGACATTCAATTTTCTCAAAAAACAAAAAAGAAAACAGTTTTTCTTATCTGGTGACAGAACAACAATGGTAATGGAGAGACTGCGAAGCGATCCATATTTTGATGGTCAAGAAATTGAAATAAAATTGCAAGAAGCACTCCTACAACTACCTGACAGACAAAGACTTGTATTTAATATGCGTTATTACGAGGATATGAAATTTGATGAAATCGAAGAAATATTAGGAACAAGTTCCGGTTCTTTGCGTGCCTCTTATCATATCGCTGTAAAAAAAGTAAAAAAATATTTGATTGAAGATTAAACATTTAGCTATATAAAACATCTAATTGTATGTATTCGATAAAACAATCCGGCAAGATGGAAGACTTAAAAAAACGTGGTTTTTTGATTCCCGAAAATTATTTCGAGCACTTTGCAGACCAAATTGCAAAGCACCCGCCCAAAAAGAGGCTACTCCTCCCCTCTCTCGCAGCGGCTGCCGCATTGATACTGCTTATCGTTGCAGGCACCATCTATTTTGAAACAGTAAGCAATGAGCGCTCCACTCCTTATGTGGGCATCGAAGATGAAATAATTTATGACGAAAGCATCGACTTTGAGGATTGTGCCATTGCTTTCTCAGATATGGATAATATTGATTATGAAATATTTACAGACATTGACGAGGATCTTTTGGATGAATATTTATTGGAATCCTACGAATTAGAAGAATTAGAAGAATTATAATAAAAAATGAAATTTATGAAAAACAGTATTAATAACAGCGTATTAGCCCTATTGTTGCTAACAATAAGTCTGGGAGCCGGTTACGGACAGGGAGCTATGAAGATGAAAAAAGAGAAAATGAAAGTAAAAAAAATTGCTTTCATCAGCAAGAAACTCGATCTCACGCCACAGGAAGCAGAGAAGTTTTGGCCGATTTACAACGAAGAAACAGCCAAGATAGAACAGATATTCAGCGAAATCCGTTCCTCTTTTGTTCCTGTTAGTGAAATGACCGACGAGGAGGCATTACAAAAAGCCAATGCGATTATGGAGCTGGAAAGTAAAATCATTGTCCGCAAAAAAGCAATGATTCAACGCTTGAAAAAAGTGATTCCGGGCAAAAAAATCTTAGAATTGATGCAAACCGAGAAACAATTCAGGAGACAAATGCTCAAAGAAATGAAAAGAAAACGAATGCTTAACAAAAAAATCCGATAGTCTCAACTCCCACGCTCCCCCAAAAAGATGCAAACAGAAATTTGTTTGCATCTTTTTTATTAAACTTCGATTGTTGAAGGAATGAAATTGTACTTTTGCCGGCTCGAAATAAAAAGAAATTCTGTTTTTCAAATTTCAAGAGCAGGATATAATAATGTTAGAGAGAAATGAAAATCGTATTACTTCTATGGGGTATTTTGATACCCGCATTGTTTTTTTCACAAGAATCAACGACGACAGAAAAAATCAATTGGGGTGCCTATACCCAATTGCGCATAAACAGTGATTTGCAAGGAAGTAACAACCTAATGCTAAGGAGGTTAAAACTCTGGGCAAAATCCGGCTCCGGTTTTTCAAAACGATGGTCATACAAATTGCAAGCCACACTCACAAGCCTTCAAAAAGAGCGCTTCTTTTTGCAAGATGTCAAGGTAAGTTATCATGCAGGACAATTTCGTTTTCATATAGGGCAATTTGTGCCTGCATACAGTTTGCAGCGTTTTCAGTCAGACTACAGCTTAGACTTTATCGAACGGGCAAAATGCATCAACAGTCTGCTTCCGGGTAGCGAGATGGGATAACGGGATCTGGGTGTTCAGTCCGTTTTTACTTCCAAAAACAAAATGATAGAAACGAGTATCGGAATTTTCAACGGATATGGAATATTTGACTATCGTCTTAATAATAAGGGGTTTATGCTCACGCATAAAAATTTAATACAGCTTTCAACAGAAATTGGTGAAGTGCAATTGGGATACTCGACACAATATAGAAAAGCCGAAAACATAGAACTAAAATACCTCTTGCAGGATACAATTTTATATTCCGGCAATGAATACAGATACAATATTTTTGCAATGTACCGTTCTTCAAAATTACATTTGCAAGCGGAATATTTGACCGCCTACCTCTCCAATATATATGCAAGCGGATATTATTTTTCGGCAGCAGTCACACTTTCAAGTCAAAACCAAGTCGCTATCTCGTATGAAAACAGCACACACCTAATCGGGACACACCTCAATTCCCCATTTTTCCATTTGGCATACAATCATTTTATAAAAGGCAGAAGACTTATGTTGTTTTTTGATAATTCATTTAATATCCACGACGGAAAAATAGAGCAATATATTGCATCACTGC
>CAZLTF010000289.1:0-4548 GCA_964562195.1 uncultured Bacteroidales bacterium
AGCATTTAATAAGCTGGGGGGCTGAGCAATACTGTGTGATGAAGCTTGAAAATCAACAGAAATATATCTTCTTCCGGACAATACCAAATGTTTTGTGATCAATATTAACTCTTTTTACAAAAATTGCCTTTCCTTTGATTGGTCTCATACATCATCATTCTACAAATTAATAAATGAAGGTAATCTGTGATTTTCAGCAGACCCAAAATAGGTCACCATATAATTGGGTGTTTTTTTTTGTGTGAGATAGTTTGAAAATACATAATAAATATTGATTAGTAATTAAAAATATTATAATAAATATATATAATATAAATAAATATTAAAAAAAACATAAAAATATTTGTAATAATAAAATATGTATTAATTTTGCAGCCGAAAAAATATTAAATATGATACAAAAAATACTTTATGCATTCGCAATATTAGTAAGTTTTCAGCTTTCAACAAGTGCCAAAGATGTTCCTTCGGAATTGACGCATCATAGTGTTAAGTTTTATGTTCAGATTGGTGCCTCCTCTGTGCCTATCGACAGAAGTGAGTATGCAAAGACCATTGACTATCCTATACAATCCGTCAGTGTATTGAAAGACCATGGATGTTATAAATATGTAGTGGGTGAGTTTGATTATTTTGAGGAGGCAATCGAACTGTGTGATTCGTTCATAAAAAGCAAATCAATTGAAGATATTCATATTGTAGCATCTATGGATGATAACTATATTGAACTTGTTGAACTACCTACTCCCTATCTTGACAGAGAGCCAACCGTTTCGTTTGAACAGCAAGATGATATGGATGCTATTGTGTACGGCATTCAGATTTTTGCTTCGACGAATCCGGCACTGACAGTAGAAAAGTTAAAATCACTTATGAATCTTGAAGGGAAATTATATGTTGATGAGACCAATGGTGTTAGGCGTTATATTATTGATATGCAGGATGATATAAATGCTGTTCGTGCTTCTTTGGAACGTATCAAAAAGAGAGGTGCTGTTGATGCATTTCTGGTGGTTTATCGTCATGGTGTACGCATTTCGATTGGGGTTTAATTAGGGGCAGCTGAAAAAACTCTCAAACACGTGTGAGAGAGAATGAATTACGATAATAAAATGTGTTTTCGCTGCACAGAAGCACCTCCCTTTTCTTTGACCGGATTCATATATCATCATCTCACAAATTAAAAAAATGAAGGCACTTCTGTGATTTTTAGCAGACCATAGTTAGGGTCGTGAAAGTCCGTGCTATACAAAAACCTGAGATAGAAAAGGTAGTATGCTTAGTGATAGTTGCCAAAATTTGTATCATAAAGGGGAATATCGTATCGGGTACCAATTATCTTATGACTCGACTTGTCTTTTGGATTGCTATGACATATATTGTTTTAGTTGACAATTTGTCGATTGTCAGATAGAATGTTTTCAATTCTTCTTTGGAGAGGTTCTTTGGATAGCTCCAACATGTCGATATCTGAAGGAAAGGGGAGGGGACCTTGTCGCATCAATTTTCGAGTTTCTTTGCTAACTGCCTCTATATCACCATTGACGGTGGCAAATCGGTTTTCAAAAAAGAAGCTAATATTGGCAGGTACTTTTTTGATACGTCGGTTGGTTGATAAGTCCGAGAATGTAATTTCGACATGCGTATATCCTTCTCTTCTTTGGATTACTTTTTTGACAATTGCTTCTAAGATGACAACTTTTGGGATTTTTATATCATTTCCGAGACTGTCTTTCTTGACATTTCCATTGGCATCCAATTCATATTCCCATCCGTCTTCCACTTCTTTGGTTTCGGTATATTCTTTTTCCTTTTCCAAGCCTTGAGATATCTCAATATTTTCTATCGAAATGCGTACCTCAAAATTGTCAAATGATTCTTCGGGAGGATTGTGCCATTGTTGCCATTTGTCACCAAGTTTGTCAAAGTTGCGTGGTAACAAGGCTTCTGTAAACGTTTTATCAAGATTGTATAATGAATGGTTTTCTACTTTGACAACGATGTTGGAAAGACCTTTGAGGTATGCTTCGCCGAGAAGTTCATCGACATTTTTATAATTGGGAAAAAAATTCTTTAAATCCGTGAAATCTTTATAGGCTTTGCGGGCGGAAAACCGGTCTTCTTTTGCCAACATTTGTTTGCCATGACTGGCATAGAAATCAGCTGCTTTTTTCTTAGCTACTACCATTTCATGATCATAATCCGTATAGGGAAAGTCGATTGTTTTGCCGTTCAAATACAAAGGTGTTACGGTCTGTAATTCTTCTTGGAGAAATTTTAGGCGGTTGTAGATATGAAAAATTTCATCCCAGACATCATCTCTTTTTTGTGCTTTGAGGTATTTTATCCGGTCATATTTCTTCGTCAGAATATAATTGTATGAATCTTTCAAGGCGATGACTGATTTTTCGTGAGAAGAGTTTTTGCGAAGTTTCTTTACGGCAGCTTCAAATGCTTTTTCATATTTACCATGTTTCATATAGTAAGTCGAAGAACATGAGCTTGTTAGTATTAAGCCAATCCAGAAGTATAATATTTTTCTTTTCATAACTGTATATTCCAAATTATATTTTTAACAACCTTAACCGAAGGACAAAGACAATAAGAATAGTATTCCTGTTGTATGAAAGCATAGTAGTTTATTGTTTCCTGTTTAGAAGACGTTTCAGTTCGTTCACATTGTTTGCTTTGCCGATCATCTTGGTGTCTTCATCGATGACGTAGAACGTAGGAGTGGCATATATGGAGTAGTTGCGTGCCCAAGGGCTATCCCATTTTTCTTTCCCCTGAATGTGTATCCATCCGGGGTATCGTTGAATCGCATTTATCCAATCTTTCCGGACTTCGTCCAAACCTACTGTAACTACTTTGATATTCAAACGTTTATCGGTGAAAGCTTTCACTTTGGGGAGCATTTCTTCACAATGAGGACACCAACTTGCCCAGAATACAAGCACGATTTTTTTTCCTTTAAAATCCGATAAGTGATAGGTGCTTTCTTCATTCATTAGCATCCCCGTAAATTCGAGGTCGGGTGCCGGTTTTCCTTCGGCAAGCCGTTGGTAACTTTCAAGTCGTTCTTGGAGCATCAGGTCATCTTCGGCGTGACATTGGGTAGCGATCCAATTTTCATCTAAATATTTTGTTATTTCATCCAATGATTTGTAGTGATATTTATCCCAAAGGGAAGATAATGTTTGAGATTGAATAGGCTCATTTTCAACTAATAAGATTAGATATTCATCCAGAGCATCCATGATTAACTCTTGGTCGATTACTTCTGAATCATACATTGCGATTGATTCGCTAAGCGCTAAAAAATCTTCGAGCTTGGATTTGTATAAGGAGCTATGAAGGACAATTTCGTCCAGAGGATTGTAGTAGTCAAAAAAGTGTGACCGCATGGACAACATACGTTCTTTTTCGGGCAGCTTAAAATCAGGAAGCTCAAAAAACAAATTCCGGATATAATCCCCCAGAGCGTCTTTTGGGTGTTCTTCCCACAGTTTTATAAAATTATCTTGTAACTTGTCTGCCGAATTTTCCAATTCCAAATAGAGTTTTTGGTAAAATGGACTGTTGGTGTCTGCTCCATAGCTATACAAGTGGAGTAGGGTCTGAATACGATCTTCGATAGAATCGTTATTATGTTTGTAATGTTCATAGAGTTGGTTTAATCCCGGTTTTTTCCATTCTGTTTTTAATTCCCGTCCGGTGGAATGTAATTCTAATTCTATATCCGAATGATCATAAAGAATCGCATGTTTATACAAAAGGGATTTATCTTTGAAAACACCTACCATAAAATTAGCTTTCAGTATAGAATCCGGAATATCTGTCTCCAATACATAAGTAAACGAACTGTCTATCGAGTACATTTTTAGTCCGTAAAACCCATTGAGTTTTATCTCTGCTCCTTCCTCCCAATCACCGCTTAATGAAACCTTAATGTGTTGTCCATTAATGATATATCCAATGCTTAGAAGTATTAATACGTGCAAATACTTTTTCATATTCAGGCTATTTTATCAGGTTATTATTCTCATCCAATTCAAAAAATGCAGGAGCAAGAATATGTTGAATGCCGCTACTGTCAAAACTGCTTTTGTCTTTTATGAAATATAGGTTTTTGACACAAAGCTTGTCCAGGCTAAGTATTTCTTGAGTTAGTTCTTCTTTGGGTAAAATGATAACTTTGGTATTACTTTTTTCTAATTCTCTTGCTTTTTGTATGGCGATAATCTTTGAAAAGATACAGTCATTATCTATCAAGACAATGAGTTTGCGGGAATGAATTTTTTGTATGGATTTTTTTGAAAATCCATCAGAGCCTACGATGTCAAAATTCTTGGGAAATGACAATAGGCTATCTTTCTGCCCTTTTTCGCAAATCGCTTTCTCCTTAAAATGGTACAAAATTTCGTAAGATTGTCCTATCATTCCCCGATTGAAGTAGGCTCGTAGGCATTGAGATAGTGCTTTGGATTCCGTCATATAGGGTTGGAGTGTTTCAATCCACATTTCCGTTTGATGCATTACTTCATCGCG
>CAZLTF010000290.1:0-1752 GCA_964562195.1 uncultured Bacteroidales bacterium
TACAAACAGATTTTATAAAAAAATAGTTCGCCTCTGCTTACAAACTCTCAAACACATGAAAAAGAACAAGTTACGCAAACACCTCAAGAATAAAATGCAAAAAAACCAGAACTTTTCCCAAAAAGTCTTACATTTATACCATTCTCAAAAAACGTGTTCTCATTCTATAGAAACTGCTTTTCACTTGTTCAATTCGAAGTATTTATATACATGAGTCCCATCACAAAACAAGCAAATAAAAAAAGAAGACACTTCTTTGATCTTCAGCAGACCATAGTTAAAATATTGACTACCGGATAGTAATACCAAACTTGCAACTCACTCTACACACAATCGTTTGTCTCGAGTTACAAATCCGATACTCTTTCGAGACTTTCAACAATTGCTTATATTTCCCTAATGGTTGCTCTAATTGTGTTCCAAGTATCTTCACAAATTTTAGGTCCCATCAACTCCACTACTTTCCCCGAAAGTAAAGCTCCGATTTTTCCGCTTTTCTCCAAATCGAACCTATTTACCAAACCATACAGAAAACCGGCAGCATACAAATCTCCGGCACCGGTCGTATCAATACTATCAACATCGATGACTCCAATTTGCACCTTTTTACTTCCTTTTTTGATGAAAGATCCTTTCTTTCCAACTTTCACCACAGCGATTTTACACATTGCGGCAATCTCCTCCAATGCCTCTTCCGGATCTTTACCCGTGAAAGCCTTTGCCTCCTCCTCGTTAGCAAAAACAATGTCTATGTACTGACGAACAAAATCCCTCAAAAATTCAAGATTATCTTCTACAACATTAAAACTCGCCATATCAATGGAAATCTCCATCCCTTTTTCTTTGGCAATTTTGACAGCCTTCAACATTAATGGATGATTGTATAAAAGATAGCCCTCAATATGAAAAATAGAATAACCCTCAAAAAGTTTATCCGTAATATCATCTTCGGATAATTCTACGGCAGCTCCAAGATATGTGGCAAATGTTCGCTCCGAATCCGGAGTAATAAATGCAATCGCCTCTCCCGATGGCGTACTACTTTCAATTAAAACCGGATGTATATTGCTTTCCAATACATCATTCTTGAATATTTCTCCTACCTTGTCTTTTCCGATCTTTCCGATAAATGCAGTATCAACCCCCAATTTTGCAAGACCGTGAATAGTATTGGCTGCCGAACCTCCGGAAGCCATTTTTTTATCGAACAAAACGATTTCTTTCGCTATTTTTTCATACTCTTCTTGATTTACAAGTGTCATTCCACCTTTCGGAAGTCCAAATTTATTAATTAATTCATCATTCTCTACCGCTAATAAGGTGTCAACCAATGCGTTACCAAGCCCAATTATTTTCTCCATATTTTTTATATTTTTTTTTGCAAAAGTATTGTTTATTTCGAGAAAGTACCTAATTTTGCAGTCACAAATTTTGAAAATAGTTCATAGATATAATGGAAATACTCTTCACCGGATCAACTGTTTGGAATCTGTGTATCCTGTGAGAATAAATAACACTCTTCATCGGTTTGAACACTTCGAGTCCGTGTGTCCTATGAGAGTGAAAAAAACATATTCCTCTTTAGCTCAGTTGGTTAGAGCAACGGACTGTTAATCCGTGTGTCCTAGGTTCAAGTCCTAGAAGGGGAGCAAAAAGCCGCAACTATTGCGGCTTTTTCCTTTTTAATTCTTTTGTTATGTATTACGTATATATCTTATTCTCCGAAACTTACAACAAATTTTATATCGGTCA
>CAZLTF010000291.1:0-5627 GCA_964562195.1 uncultured Bacteroidales bacterium
TTTTTTAAAACATCTAAAATCATCGGATATTATTCAGCTCTCATCTCATTCTATATTGGATGCAGAAAATCCTCTCAATTCATCTTTAATATTTGATAATCCAAAAAATGAATATTTGAGTATTGCAAACCTCTATTCCTATAAAGTCGATGCCAACTTAGTAATTATGAGTGCATGTCAGACAGGCAATGGAAAACTATTAGAAGGAGAAGGAGCTATAAGTTTCGCAAGAACCATGCTATATTCCGGCGCAGATTGCACCATCGCAAGTCGATGGGATGTCAATGACAAAGCTTCTCACATCATTTTATCCGATTTTGCCAAAAACCTCAAAAAAGGGGAAAATATCCAAAATGCTCTGCGAAATGCAAAATTAAATTATATCCGTTCGTCAGATGCCTATTTCGCTCATCCCTATTTTTGGGCAAATTATATTGTTATGGGAAATGACAAACAGAAATTTGAATGGGGAAAAATAGAATGGTGGTTGATTTTCATTGGACTTATTGGTTTTATACTTGTCTATAAAATAATAAAAAGAAACTGAAATTTATATTTCATATTGAAAGTATGACCTAAAACAGAATGAATAAAAGGCAATTATATACTGTCATTTTGTCATTATTATTATCAACATACTGCAATTATGACACTCTCAATCTTTTCAACCAACAAACAATAAGAATATTGAAGAAGACAGAACCTTGTTCAAACATAGAATATCGTAAGCCAATTTCGTGATTATCACTTGATATTAAGCGAGTTATCAAAACAAAGATTAGAGCCGACAAATATAAAAACCGGACAAATAAATATTTTAGATATATTTCATCAATATCTTTTCAAAAGTCTTGGAACATCTTTTGAGGTGGATAATGAAAAAAAATTAGAAATAAAAAACGAAATAGATATGAACTTTAATAATTTCACCATAAAATCGCAAGAGGTTGTGCAACAAGCGCAACAATTGACACAAGAGATGGGGCATCAACAAATCGAAAATGCCCATCTATTCAAAGCAATGTTGGATGTAGATGAGAATGTCACACCGTTTTTACTCAAAAAAACCGGCGTAAATCTTTCTATCATTCAACAAACCTTGAATGCAATCCTGCAAAGCTTCCCGAAAGTGAGAGGCGGAGACATTCGACTTTCCCGCGATGCGAGCAAGACCCTGATAGAAGCCGGCAGTATAGCCAAACAAATGAAAGATGAATACGTAGCTATAGAGCATCTTCTTCTGGCAATCATAGAGACCAAGAGCAAGACCTCACAAATGTTGAAAGACAGTGGTTTGACACGAAAGATGCTTGAAATGGCTATCGCCGAAATGCGAAAAGGGAGCAAGGTAAATTCACAAAGTGCAGAAGAGACATACAATTCACTTGACAAATATGCCAAAAATCTCAACGAATTGGCACGTAGCGGCAAGCTGGACCCGGTGATCGGCAGGGAT
This sequence comes from uncultured Bacteroidales bacterium, assembly GCA_964562195.1. Lineage (GTDB taxonomy): Bacteria > Bacteroidota > Bacteroidia > Bacteroidales > S143-32 > S143-32. Next base: position 1,457 of record CAZLTF010000291.1, read on the forward strand.
GACGAGATACGACGCGTACTACAGATATTGTCCCGACGTACAAAAAACAATCCGATTCTCGTAGGTGAACCCGGCGTGGGCAAAACCGCTATTGCAGAAGGGCTTGCACATCGTATTATCAGGGGTGATGTACCCGAAAACCTAAAAGAAATAAGGCTTTATTCTTTGGATATGGGAGCATTGATTGCAGGTGCCAAATACAAAGGAGAATTTGAAGAAAGACTTAAAGCGGTAGTCAAAGAAGTTACCGGCTCCGATGGTCAGATTGTTTTGTTTATTGATGAGATTCACACTTTGGTAGGTGCCGGAGGAGGACAAGGAGCTATGGATGCAGCCAACATCCTGAAACCTGCGTTGGCAAGAGGAGAATTGCGGGCAATCGGAGCTACAACTCTGGATGAATTTCAAAAGCATTTTGAAAAAGACAAAGCTCTCGAACGCCGTTTTCAAAAAGTAATGGTGGACGAACCGGATGCGATGAGTGCAATATCCATCCTTCGCGGAATCAAAGATAAATATGAAGCACACCATAAAGTTTTGATCAAAGATAGTGCTATCATCGCTACCGTAGAGCTGTCTCAACGCTATATCACAGACCGGTATTTGCCGGATAAAGCCATCGATTTGATGGATGAAGCCGCTTCCAAAATCCGAATGGAGATCAACTCCAAACCGGAAGAATTGGACATTTTGGATCGTAAGATTATGCAACTCGAAATAGAAGTAGAAGCCATCAAACGCGAAAATGACAAAGAGAAGCTCAAAGCCCTTCAAAAAGAACTTGCCAATCTCAAAGAAGAACGCAATCAACTTGATTCGAAATGGAAAACAGAAAAAGAGACCATCGAAAACATACAAGCGGTCAAAAATAAAATCGAAAATCTCAAATTGGAAGCCGAGCAAGCCGAAAGAAGCGGAAACTATGAGAAAGTTGCCGAAATCCGGTATGGAAAAATCAAAGTGGCAGAAGAGCAGCTCACCGAGCTGCAAAACAAAATGGCTGAAAATCAAGAAGGTGCATTAATTAAGGAGGAAGTAACCCCCGAAGATATTGCTGAGGTAGTAGCCAAATGGACAGGAATTCCAGTCCAAAAAATGCTTCAAAGCGAACGCGAAAAACTACTCCATTTGGAAGCGGAGCTGCACCGGAGAGTAGTAGGGCAAGAAGAAGCGGTAGTTGCGGTTTCGGATGCCATTCGCCGGTCAAGAGCAGGACTTCAAGATGCCAATCGTCCGATCGGTTCATTCCTGTTTTTGGGTACGACCGGTGTCGGTAAAACCGAATTGGCAAAAGCCTTGGCAGATTATCTATTCGACGATGAGTCGGCAATGACACGTATTGATATGAGTGAATACCAAGAACGCCACGCCCTTAGCCGTTTGATAGGAGCACCTCCGGGATATGTAGGTTATGACGAAGGTGGACAATTGACGGAAGCTGTCCGCCGCAAACCCTATTCGGTAGTCTTGCTTGACGAAATCGAAAAAGCTCATCCCGACACCTTCAATATTCTTCTGCAAGTATTGGACGAAGGACAACTGACTGATAACAAGGGAAGAAAAGCAGATTTTAGAAATACAATTATCATTATGACTTCCAATATGGGAGCACATATTATCCAAGAGTATTTTGAAAATATCGAAATGAATCGCCGTGATGAAGTAGTAGAAAAAACGAAAGAAGAAGTCCTGCGGCTATTGAAAAACACAATTCGTCCCGAATTTCTCAACCGGATCGATGAGATATTGATGTTCACACCTCTCAACATGGAAGAAGTGAAACAAATTGTCAAAATCCAATTGAAAAAATTGAGTAAAATGCTGAAAAATCAATCGGTCGAATTTGAAGCGGATGAACGTGCCGTTGATTGGTTAGCCGGCAGAGGATACAATCCACAGCTGGGTGCCAGACCTATCAAAAGGGTCATTCAACGCGATGTACTCAATCATTTGTCGAAAGAAATTCTAAATGGAAATATCTCCGCTGCTGCAAAAATACGATTGACAGAAATAAATGGACAATTGGTATTTTCCAATGCTGAATAAAATTTAAAATACCGGACAAGGCTGGCGAAATATTACTTTTCATTTCGCCAGCCTTTTTGATTATATCACATCTTGTTTTGACTGTATTTCAAAATGATGTACATTTAACTTTGGCGACAAAGATGTTATGTTTATCTGATGTATAGAAATGTATATCAACACAATACACTTCAATTATCATAGGGTCTGCCGAAAAACTCTCAAACAGATGAAAAAGAACAAATTACGTAGAAATATCAACAATGAGTCCTGTCAAAAATACAAAAAAATCAGAGTCTCCTCCTGAAAGTTCTACATTTATTCTATTCTCCAAGAAGGTGTTTTTGTTCAATCAACATAGCATAAACAATGCAAATCAAGAAGGTTGAAAATATGCAACATCAATTTATTTGTCGATTTTTTCTTTTTTTTCAACAGGATTTTCGTGTGGTTCCAAATCGTGATAAAGATAGCGTTTTATTTTTCGGGTAGGTGTTTTGATAAATGGTTCTTTTTGTTCAAAAATTTTATTGATACGTGAGAATTTGTTTACTTCTTCATTTACAGATTTTTGGATTTTTTTTAAAATCAGCTCTACTTCCTGTTCTATATCTGCTGCTTTTTCTTTCCATTCTTGGATTGTTTTTTGGATAGCATCGTGATTTAGTTCAACGCGAGCGATAATTTTTCCTTTCAGCTCATAGACCAATGATTCCATTACCCATTCACTTTTGTTGATGGCTTCTTCGATTTCTTCGGGGAATATATTTTCGCCGCTTGGTCCGAGTATCATATTTTTTATCCTCCCTTTGATAAACAGATAACCGTCTTTGTCAATTATTCCGGTATCACCGGTACGAAAACCGCCGTCATCCACAAAGACCTGTTTATTAAGATGTTCTGCTTTGTAATATCCTTTCATCACATTGGGACCATAGGCAACAATCTCTCCTTCACCGGTCTTGGGATCAATATTTATAAGTTTGAAACGAACCCCTTTGACAGGAGTACCGGTGGATCCCAATTTCCATTTGCCGGGGATAGCACCGGCGAGCAAAGGAGAAGTCTCCGTCAAACCATAACCAATGGCATACGGGAACTTGGCATCCAGCAGAAATTGTTCAACTTCTCCATCCAATTTTGCACCTCCGATACCAAAAAACCGCATCTCTCCTCCGAAAGTTCCCATCAATTTTTTTCCGGCAATTTTGTGCATCCATTTCCGCATTGGAGACCAAGAAAAAAGTTTTTTCTTCCATACTGAATTGGTTAATTCGGGACGAATCTTGGATTTATAGATTTTTTCGATAATCAAGGGGACTGTCAGCATAAAAGTAGGTTTTATTTTGCTCATCGCAGGAAGCAAAACTGTAGCTGTAGGTGGTTTGCGAAGGTAATGAATACTAGCACCATACATCACAGGATAGATATTTCCAAGTGTAAATTCCAATGTATGAGACATCGGCAATAGCGACAAAAATCGATCTTCTTTGTTAATAGCAAAGGTAAAATGTCCCTGAATACCATTGGCAACGAGATTGCGATGGCTGAGCATTACTCCTTTGGAATTGCCGGTCGTACCGCTGGTATAAATAATAGACGCAAGATCTTCTGCATGGACGATCGTTTTGCGTGGTTTAATCTCCGGATTGTCTTTGACGAAGTTTTGAAATTGTATCGTCTTCTGCTTGCCGTTTTGCCATATTTCGAGCGAAAAATCGCCGAGGCTAATCATTGTTATTCCCGTAAGGAGTCCTTTCAATTTTCTTTTGAATGAATCCGAGATAAACAGTATTTTGGCTTCGGAATGTTTTATAATGTTTTCAATTTCCTTCGCCGAAAAATCCGGCAATACCGGAACTGCCACAGCACCGAAACTTACAATCGCAAAGTAAGCAATCAGCCATTGGGGACCATTCTCACCCCAGATTGCGATTTTGTCGTAAGCATTGACACCTTGTGCTTGTAAAAAACTTGCAAGTTGCAGACTTTGACGATAAAAATCACCATAATCAATATATTCTTCGCCTACATAGGCTAATGCTTTCTGACGGGGCATCGCTTTGGCGGTATTCTCGAGAAATGTAAACAAATCGAGTTGATCCAATTGTTGTAATGTGTATTTCATATTACAAAAGTATTATTT
>CAZLTF010000292.1:0-5387 GCA_964562195.1 uncultured Bacteroidales bacterium
GCATCAAAACTAAACACACAATTGCCGGGTAATTTTTTATCTACTCCAATACTTGTTCTCCATATTTGAGGAAATTCAAAATCTTTATCGATAGGAGTATAATACCAGCGTCCGAGATTAGCTACGTGATTGCCAATCCACACATAAGGAAGGCGACCGTTGAAGATTCCTGATCCTCCGCGTACTTGTAGAGATTGGTCACCATTGACATCCCAATTAAAACCAAAACGGGGTGCAAACATCAATTTTCCGTCCGGCAATTCTCTCGGGTTCATCTTTTGTTTGTTTCCATCTTTGTCAAACCAATCAACATCCTCCGCAATATAATCGTCACCTGCTTCGGCTATTTTTTCTTCTATGTATGCCGGAGTGTTGAAATACATCGGTTTATCAACTCTCAAACCAAAGGTAATTTGAAGGTCATTGTTTAGTGCCCATTCATCTTGAAGATATAGACCGACTTGCCCGACGGATAATTTAGTGATATTCCATTTTCCTTCTTCTTCTATGGCTTTTGCCGCATCAAACCGGCTTTGAACATAACCGCTGTTAACGCTATCTCTGAAAGCCTCAACACTTGGGAAGCCACCAAACAAATCAAAACCATAGCCAAATAGATTGAAAGAATTGACAAAATCAAATTTTTCATATGCAATACCTCCGGTAATGGTATGTTGTCCGGCATAATACGTGAGATTATCGGTAAATTGCATTACGCTTTGGTCCAAGACATTATGAATCGAGAAAGGCTCGTGTCCTGCAATGATATAAGGCTGCCCATCTTTGAAAATATTAATCACAGGAGCCGGCGTAGAAAATGGATTTCTAAAATCATTGAAAAGGGTATAACCTAATTGAAGTTTGTTTGCCATCTTACCGTTACCCAAGATAGAATTTGCTTCTACGAGAAACGAATTGATATTATTGTTGATTTGATAACCGGAATTGTGAAATTGGAGTACTGTTCTGTCAGGACCTCTGTGCATGATCGCTTCGGGATGTGCATTCAGCTCACGATTGGCACGCAAATAATTGTATATAAATGAGATACGGGTTCCTTTAAAGACATTCCAGTCCAACTTAAAAATACCTTTATCGGAATAAGTACGATGCAGATAGGCTTGATAAGCTCCGGTCTCATAACCCAATTCATTTTTGAGTAAGTCAGAAACCAAATCCATATCCGCAGCTTCTACGCGGGAAACATTATCTCCTTCCAAGCCCTCTTTATGTGCGACATAATATGATCCTAAATCATAGCGATCATCTCTTTCAAAATTCAAAAAGAAAAACAATTTATTTTTGATAATCGGACCACCGATACTGAATCCTTCTTGATTTTGTGAAAGGTCAGGTTGCAAAGTAGTCTCACCCAATTGTACTTTTCCGGTCATATTTTTATCCCTGTAATAACCAAAAACACTTCCGTGAAATTCGTTTGTACCACTCTTGGTCACTGCATTGATGGCAGCCCCAGTAAATCCCGATTGTGTAACATCATAAGGTGCCACTGCCACTTGAATCTGCTCAATGGCATCCAACGAGATTGGCTGTGCATTGGATTGTCCGCCGGGGGTAGCTGCATCCAAGCCAAAAGGATTATTAAAAATCGAACCGTCTAAGGAAAAATTATTGAATTGATCATTTCTTCCGGCAAATGAATTGCCACTGGAAGTAGGATCCAAGCGATAAAAGTCTTCTGCTGAGCGAGAGATCGTAGGCAAAGCACTAATCTCACCACTTCCGATATTGGTTTCCGATCCGGTTCTACCGGCATCAAATACTGCATTTCTCTCTGCAGAGATTACGATTGCATCCAAAGACTTCGTGTCTTCCTTCATTTCTACCTTTAGGTTGAAAACCTTACCCAACTGAAGGTAAATATCTTTATAAACTACGCTTTCATAACCCACAAAACTCACTTTGACAGTATAGGGTCCTCCCACACGCAAATTGGGTAAAGCAAAAGAACCATTGTCCTGCGTAATCGTCCCATTGAATGTACCCGAAGGTAAATGAGTGACAGTCACCGTCGCTCCGGGCAAAGCTTCTCCTTTGCTAAAAACAAATCCTTTAATCTGAGACGTCGTAACCTGTCCAAACATCGTGGTTGACATCCAAATCAATAACAATAACATTACATAATTTCTCTTCATAATCTTCTCTTTTTTTGTGTGCTGCAAAGATAATCCAATATCACAATAAAGCAAATTTCAGGTCAATAAATTTTCTTCACAATTTATCATCAAATATACCTACACCACAAGTGTCTGATATAGTAATAGTTATATCACATCTACGATATAATAATCCCGGATTTCCTTATCTTTTATTCATCTCACCGGAATGACAATCTGACTTTATCTATGGACAGGACAGACTTCTATCCGGTAATATTCATCTTTTTCAGCAGAAATGAAGCATTCAATTTCCGGCTGATTCCATCTTTGAGTTTATAGTCAAATATCAATTGTTGATCATTGAGTTCTACTTCAAAACAATGGTTGCGAATCGTGGAAGGATATTTTTTTTCCAACTCTCCTATTGCCAGATCGTGTGTAGCAATAAAAACGATCGTATTTTGTTTCATTAATTTTTCCAATAGTCCGACAGAGCCGAGATGTTTATCTTTGGTATTGGTTCCTCGCAAGATTTCGTCCAAGACCACAATGGTTCTCACTCCTGTCGCTACATGCTCTACTATTTCTTGGAGACGGAGCAATTCGGCATAAAAATAGGATTCATTATTTGAGAGTGAATCTTGAACCTTGATACTCGACATCAGGTCTGACGGAGAAAATTCAAAAGAACTTGCACAAACCGGTGCGGCATTCATCGCCAATATCATATTTACTGTTAAGGTTCGTAAAAAAGTACTTTTCCCTGCCATATTTGCGCCCGTGATAATAATGACTGCCGGAGCTTGGTCGATATATATCGAATTTGTTACCCGTACTTCGGGTGGCAAGAGCGGATGCCCCGTTTCTTCCGCTTTCAAAACAAATTTTCGAGATGACAGATGAGGAAAGACCACTTTATCTTGATTGTTGTAAGCATAAACAGACCAGCTGATCAAGCTGTCAATTTCGGATAATGACTCAAACCACAAGCCCAATCTATTTTGCTGTTTGGCTCTCCATTTTTCCAAACCTAACAGGATATGAATATCAAATAACACCAGAGAATTGAGCAAAAATGATAGCAATATATTGTAACGCAAGTCAAATCTATTGAGTAGTATAAACAATGAGTTGAGCGAAGAGCTTGCCTTCTCTTCTCCTTGCAACAACCTGTTTTGCAAATCTTTAAGATAAGAAGATTGGAATTCCTCTTGTTCAATTAATAAAATCAATGAAGAATATTTCTTCAAAATTCCGGATATCTTTCCAAGTTTGGAATGTGCATTTTGGATTCTTTTTTTATTATATCCAATGACCGAAAGAGCAACAAAAAGTGGCAACAAAAATAAGTTGAGCGGCAAAAAACCGGAAGCAATGAGTACCAAAAATATAGCAGTTATCAACGGAACGATAATACTCCAAAGGCGGAGTACTTTTTGTTTTGATTCCTCTTGTGACAACCAAGCTTGCAAATTGTCCATTTCATTCCCCTTTTCGGAAATAAACAGACCTTGGGTACGAAATTCTTGCAAAAAATTTTGTCTCTTTGACAATTCGCTGATCGCTTTTTGTTTTTGTGTGATTAACTTCTCATCTTTGGAGGGATTTGCGATACCCAATGCGAGTTTATCTTGCCCGATTCGGGTTGAACTCCGATTGATATATTGAAAGAGAGAATGCTCACCGAATAGCTCAAAATCCGTAGATAAATGTGGATTATGATGTATATATTCGATACCTGTCTCCCGACCGGAATAGTGATGTGCCAAAAAATCTATTTCCCTTTGATTTATAAGGAGTTTTGAACTTGCATATTTCTCCTTCTCTACCCAATTTAAATCCACTTTAACAATCCGGAGAAACAAAATCAAACTTAGCAGCGCCGCTACAAGATACAAAATAGAGTAGCCCGGCTGAAAATACAAAATGAGGAAAGCAACAAAAGCAACAAAAGTGACAAGGCGGACAAGATAAAGATAAGAGATCCTTTTTTTGATTTTCTTTATTTCGGACTTGCAGTCAATGATGTTTTGATCATAAAAACTTTTGGGATCAAGCATTGAGATAGAGATATGCTAACTAATAAAATAATTTACTTTCTCGAAGGAAGTGATCACATCATATTCTTCAATAAAAATATCATCCGGTGCGGTGAGAGGTTTGGGCGTATAGTTCAAGACTCCTCTGATTCCTGCATTTACCAATCTGTGCAAAACGTTCTCCGCCTCATCGGGAGGCACGGCGATAACTCCGATCTTAACATCATTTTCTTGGACGAAACTTTCCAACTCTTCCATCTTCATACAAGGAATACCATTATAATCCAATCCGCAATGAGCTTCATTTCTATCAAAACCGGCTATCACTTCAAAGTTTTTGCCACGCGCTACGAAGTAATGTGCTATTGCTTTTCCGAAATTTCCCATTCCGATGACGACAATCTTTACTTTATCAACCGGATCGATGATCTTTCCGATATGATCGATGAGCTGTTGGATTTCGTAACCTCTTTTGTGAGAACCGGAATATTCAATCAACATCAAATCTCTTCTCACCTGCACCGATGTGAGATGTAGCAGATTTGCCAATTCGTGAGAAAAAATATATTTCTCATCCTTTTCGAGTTCTAAGCTCAATACCCTGCGGTATTTACTCAACCTTTCAACTGTTTTTTCCGGAAGAACCTTCATAATGATTATTGTTAGAGATTTAACATGACAAAATTAATAAAAAATAAATGAATACTGATTTATTTTCAAAAAACTTTAAACACTACATCAAAAAACAAAGCAAGCTTGCATAATGTTCATTATCAGAGAGTTTTGATTATGGTTTTAATTTTCAGCCGCTTTTTTGTTTATCCTCAATTCGGAAGACAGCCTTTTGAAGTATTCAAAAAAGGTTTAAACAGCCAATAAACTCCTCAAAAAAACAAGCAGAAACAAACTTACTTCTGCGCAAATTTATTGATTGTAGCGCTGACAATCAACAAAAATCACACATCCAAAGAGCGTAATACTTTCTCAATCACTTCTTCTATTTCTTTTTCTTTGATAGTCAAGGGTGGAGCAATCCTGAAAGCAGTACTTCGAAAAAGAAAACGATCCACGATTAAGCCGTTATGCAAGAAATTATCCATTATTTGATTCATTTTTCCGGGATGTTTGACATCCAACCCAAGCATCAATCCCTGCCGGCGAATCGATTGTATTTCCGTATGATTTTTGAGAGCTTCGACAAAGAGTCTTCCTTTTTCATTGACTTGCG
>CAZLTF010000293.1:0-7567 GCA_964562195.1 uncultured Bacteroidales bacterium
CTTTAAAAATAAAGGCTTTCATATTGGGATTCCACTTTCTTTTGAGGTGTCCAAAATGAACTCCTGCTTCTAATAATTCTTTAAAATTTGTTCTTGCCATAATAAAAATTTGTTTACTTTCTTAAATTAACAATCGTCAAGTAGTTTCCAGATAGAGAAAATCTTCACGATTTAGATACTAAACTGTTATTTGTAAGCTTCATTATTTTCAAAAATTGAAAACAATATTTGAAAATAATGAAAGCGAATTAAACAATAAATTTCTAACGTTTTGAGAATTGGAATTGTTTCCGGGCTTTTGGTTGTCCCGGTTTCTTTCTCTCTACCATTCTTGGATCTCTTCTCATCAAACCTTTGGCTTTCAGCGTAGGTCTATATTCGGGATCTACCATTACCAATGCGCGTGCAATAGCCAATCTAAGTGCTTCGGCTTGACCTTTGATACCACCTCCTTTGAGGTTTACTTTCACATCATATTTTCCTGTAGTATCAGTCAAATTAAAGGCTTGATCTACTACATAATGAAGAGTTGCTAATGGGAAATATTCTTTATAATCTCTTCCATTGATCATTATCTTACCGCTACCGTCAGACATATAGATTCTGGCAACTGCTTCTTTTCTTCTTCCTATAGTATTAATAACTTCCATAATTCTTATTTGATTGAATCAATTTCTACTTTTGTTGGTTTCTGTGCTTCATGCTTGTGCTCGCCACCTGCATAAACGTGTAAATTTCTAAAAAGATCCGCACCTAATCTATTCTTGGGCAACATTCCTTTGACGGCTTTTTCGACCATAGCTTCTGGTTTTCTTGCCATCAGTTCATTTGCAGAGCGTATATATTGACCACCCGGATAACCGGAATGACGGATGTATTTCTTGTCTTCCCATTTATTTCCTGTCAACTTGATTTTGTCTGCATTAATAACTACAACATAGTCACCTGTATCGGCATGCGGAGTAAAATTTGTTTTGTGTTTTCCTCTCAAAATAAAAGCAACTGCCGTTGCCAATCTTCCTAAGACTTGATTTTCAGCATCGATCAAAACCCATTTTTTTTCAACGGTTTTGCTATTTGCGCTAATTGTCTTGTAACTTAATGTATTCATCTTTAAGTTATTTATTATTAAATTATCTATCTTTCCAACTATTTTTCGGACTGCAAAAGTAGTATTATTTTTTAATACACAAACATTTTCTTCTTTTTTTCACTATTTTATAAAAAAAAGAGGTTTTTTTATCGGATATTTTTCTTATCTCCTGTTACTCTGCCTATTAGAAATAGATAAAAGTGAATAAACCTAATAATCAACGAGCAATGCCCCTTGCTTTTTCAATGAGTAAAGTACAATTTTTGTGTTTTTGAGAGCTTTTTGAAGTTTTTTTATCGCAAATTCCGGAACTTTGTATCCCAAAACAATATTTCGAGGAGATATAGCGAGCAATGTTTCAATTTCTTTCTTCTTCAATGGATTATCTACATACATATAATCAATAGGGAAAGGCACGGTACAGGGAAGAGTAAAGTCCCACAGCAGAATTCTGATATCACCGGCAATAATAAACGGATGATCATAGACCAATTTATCTTCTTCGATCGAAGAAAATAAAGTATGACGGGTAATACCAAAATAGGTTTCCATAGGATAAAAGAGGTATTTTTCATTTTTTTTGCTTACAAAATCGACACTGTCTCCGACAAAACAAGCTTCTCTCCCCTTAATCACATCTACTCCGAAAGAGGGAATTGCATAAAAAATGATCTTCTTTTGAGTTGATCTTTGCATCTCCTCTTTTAGTTGGAAAAGCACGAGAAGTACTAACAGCGAAACGCCCCACAAAATTCCCCGATAACGTGCAAATAACAATGCAGCAATAAAAGCAAATATCACGAAATAAATCAGCGCTACTATTCCTTCATGAATATGAATCGCACTTATCAAAGCTCCGGGAACCTCAATTAACGAATCCAACATTTGAAACATAGCACCAACCAATAATACAAGTGCACTGCCTATCCAAGTCGCAATAAATGGTATCCAGCTAAATACAAGCAAAAAGATAACTGCGTATATGATTCCTGTCGCTACCGGTATTACCAGTAAGTTGGTTAATAGAAAATAGGTTGGAAATTGATGAAAATAGTAAATTGCAAGCGGAAAAGTAAACAACACAGCCGCCATCGACACTATCGTCAATGCCCATATCTTGTTAACAAGTGCGTATCTCGAGATGTATAGTTGATTTAGTCTCGGGTAAATAATCACGATACCTAATACAGCCATATAGGAAAGCTGAAACCCAATCTCCCTGATAAACAGAGGATTAAAAAGCAATAGAAGAAATGCAGAAAAGGCAAGCAGATTATAGATGCTAATCTTTCGTCCTAAGATTTGTCCGGTAATGATGACGATAAGCATCAAGGATGCACGAAGTACGGATGGCGACAAACCGGTAAGCAAAGCATAAGCGGCAATAATCAGAATTAAAAGAATATTTTTCACAACACGTCGTCTATTGGAGTGTTTGAGAAAAGAAAGCAAAAAACTGAACATAAAGTAAATAATCCCAACATGTAGCCCCGACACACAGAGGATATGCATCGCCCCCGAGGCAGCAAAAACACCTTTTACATCCGGATCCAACCATTCATCATACCCGAGAAAAATAGCAGAAACAATAGCCAACACCTGTTTATCCGGAATATATTTTTGCAAAACATAAAGCACCTTATCCCTTCCCAGTAGTGCTAAATCCGCTATACTACCAATGGATTTTTTACCCAATAGTTTTAGATTGCCGGGGTCAATAAAAACCTGATAATAGACAAACCTATCTCTGAGATAGCGGGCATAATCAAATGTGCCCGGATTCCAGACATTGCGAATATTGCGAAGCGTCCCTTGAAAAAGAAAAAGATCCCCAAAATCAAAAGACAGAGTATCATGTTCGCTCTTTTTTACATATACCAATATTTTCACTTTTGTCTTTTCCTTATCGGGCAACTGTAGGTCACAAAAAAATCTATAGTGCTTTTCCGTTTCTTTGACAGGGGAAGACACTGACCCAAGCGCAACCAATTTGACATCAGACATATCAGGAGGCAATGAATCATTGACATAATGAAGTGTCAGATAAAGACCTAAAAAGAAAAAAATTAAATTTGGGAAGATAGCATACTGCCAACTTGTACTGTATTTCACATATTTTCCAAAGACAAAATTTTGCAAAAAAAACAGAGATAGAAGAACTACCAATAGCCATACCGAAACCTGAAATTCGATAATTCCGGATAAAGCAAGCAGTATTCCCAACAGAAAGGGAATTAATAGTCTCACAAATATATTGGCATGCCAAAAAAACATATTTGCAAAAATAAAAAAAGGCTGCTATATGGCAGCCTTTTTTTATTTATTTTCGATAAAACTTATTGTAGTTGGTATCTTACTCCGAAAGATATTTCGATAGTAGAAGTTTTAATATCACTCAATTGTTCTTCCGGAATATCGGGTTTGCCTCTATATTCACCCATATTCGACAAGCCGAGGTCGTATCTCACGTCTCCTGTTACCGCCCAACGGGTACGGCGTCCTCCAATTTTTTGGATAAATCCTACACCCCCAACCAAGCCATACTCTATTCCCATAAAATCATCCTTATAGAGTCGTTTATCATTGGCTTCGTTGCCATCGAGACTACGTAAAGTTTTGCCATCAATAGCAAGACGAAACATTCCATTGGCATAAATTCCGAAGGAGACGTTCGGTTTGAAACGACTTCTCTCATCCCCGAATGAGTATTTTAGCAATACCGGAAGACTAAGATAGATAACCGACTGAGTCACCCCCGGGAAGACCGTCGTATCCGGTCCATAAGTCGTTATCCTAGTAACCTTATCATAATGAGGCAGAATTCTCATAAAATCAGCTTTCGCTCCTTTGGTTGTGATAGCTCCATCCACCTGAATAGACAAATTGCTTCCAAAGCCACTGCTTATCGCATCTCTAAATCCATATTCATACGAAACACTCGTATTAAAACCAAACAAGAAATCTGCATTATGCACAGATTGTCCATGCAAAGTAGCAATATTCGGACCTATTTTCCAACCTACATAGTTCTGTCCAAACACCATACCGGAAGTTACCATTAGTAACACCACCATCAATTTTCTTAACTTATTACTCATCATCTCAACAATTTTTTCAATTTAGTTGCAAAGGTACAAATAATTTTTTAAGCCTTCGCATAGATTACTACTTTTTTTTATTTCAAATATTAACAGTCATCTCTCACTAATGTTCATTTAATATTTGGTATAAATTAAATTGAATAAACATCTCCGTCATCAACAGCGATAGTATTAACAAATACTTCCCTCGCCTCATTTTCAATATCCTTAACATTTTGATACCTTGAGGAGAAATGTCCTATCAACAATCTCTTCACCTTCGCTGTTTGAGCAATCAAGGCTGCCTCGCGTGCAGTAGAATGCCCCCTTTCGGAAGCAACATCTTTTAATTCCTCCATAAAAGTAGCCTCGTGATAGAGTAAATCCACATTTTTGACAAAACCGGAAATTTTTTTTGAAAACCGCGTGTCAGAACAATAAGCATAGGTGCGGGGTGGTGGAGGTGGTGAGCTTAGATATGCATTGGAGTACAATTTCCCATCAGCATCAACAAAATCATCCCCATCAAGTATTTGACGAAAAAAATGGGAAGGGATATCTATTGTTTTTATTCGTTCTTTGCGAATCTTCCTTTCTCCTTTTTTTTCCTTAAACAAAAAGCCTGTTGTTGGCAAACTGTGCTCCAATGGAAAAGAAAATACTTGCAATTTTGGATTCTCATATAACAAACGAATTGTATCTGTATGCGTATCAACAAAAGACAGTTCATAATTTAAGATTGTGTCAGAAGCCGACAATTGCAAATCAACAATATCTTTCAATTTTGAAGGAGCGTAAATCGTCAGCTTATCTTTTCTCCCCAACAAATGAAAAGTAGAAATTAAGCCGATAAGTCCAAAATAGTGATCTCCATGAAGATGTGAAATAAAAACATTCTTAATTTTCTGCATTCGTATCCTATGTTTTCTAAGCTGCAACTGTGTTCCCTCTGCACAATCAACAAGAAAATAATTTTCATTGTGATTTATCAATTGACTTGATGGGTTTCTCGAAGTAGTAGGGATTGCAGAATTGCTCCCCAGTATTGTAACAGAAAAATTCATATTATTTTTTTTTGCAAAGTAAATCTTTTTATCTCTATCTTTGCCTATTATTTATATGAGGGGTGCTTCATTCCGGATATCACCGGAAAGCTGAGATTAAACCCTTTGAACCTGAACGGGTAATGCCGGCGTAGGGAAAAAGAATCCGTCTCACCTCCCCTTTTACATTGTTCATATTGAAGCAAATAGCTTCATATTATTCAAATTCTAATAATTTAAAAAATTGCAAAATGAAAAAATTAGCGTGTATTATCCTTTTGATATTTCCAACGGTGATATTCGGACAAAAGTATGAGATCAAAGGAAAAGTAATTGACAAAGAAACTCAAGAAGCAATCATAGATGCAAAAATAAGCATTGACAACTTGGATTTGTATATAAAAATTTCTCCTTCCGGAGAATTTTCAATAAAAAATTTAAAAAAGGCTACTCACCAATTGCAAGTCAGTCACATTGGCTACGACACAAAAAATATCGAAGTAAATGCTTCCCAAACAAAATATGTACTGATAGAACTGGAGACTGCCAATATTATGCAAGAAGCCATCATCGTAAAAGCCACACGGGCGGAATACAACTCCCCTACCCAACAAGTCTTGATTTCCCAACAAGATCTACGACAAAACAACGATGGAAGCGACTTGCCGGTATTGCTCCGCCTTACGCCTTCTGTCGTAAGCACATCTTATGCCGGTAACGGTATCGGATACAGCGACATAAGAATCAGAGGAACAGACATAAAACGGATTAATGTTACCCTCAATGGTGTCCCGATGAATATTCCCGAATCTCATGGGGTCTATTTCGTAGATCTTCCCGACATTGCCTCTTCTGTCAATAGCATTCAAATACAAAGAGGTGTAGGAACATCCACCAATGGAGCTGCTACATTCGGAGCAAGTATCAATATCGAGACATCACGATTGAGCACCAACCCACATATCGACATTTCTTCCAACTACGGCTCTTTCAACACTATGAAAAATACACTTTCATTCGGCACAGGCTTATTAAAAAATAAAATTGCCTTAGAAGGAAGATTATCCAAAATAAGCTCGGACGGCTATATCGATAGAGCTACTTCCGATCTTCAATCCATTTATCTGTCAGGAGGATATTTTGGAAAAAAAGACGTACTCAAATTTATCTTCACTCTCGGTGATGAAAAAACATATTTGGCATGGAACGGTACACCCAAGGACAGTCTCATATCAAACCGGACATACAATCCGGCGGGTGCAATATATAAAGATGATAGCCTTACAGGATATTACAACAACCAAACCGACAATTATCAACAGGCATACTATCAATTGCATTACATACACGAATTTAATAGAAACCTCAAACTTACCAATACATTATTTTATACTCGAGGAGGTGGATATTATGAAAGTTATAAAAACCATAAAAAATTCAAAGACTATGGAATGCAGAATGTCATCATAGGAAATGACACGCTCACAAGGACAAATCTCATTCGGCAAAAATGGGTAACCAATGACTATTATGGAGTCAATCTCAACCTTCATTATTCCAAAGGAAAAATAAAAAACACCACCGGAATCAACTACCTCAATTATGTAGGAGACCATTACGGATACGTCATCTGGGCACAATATGCGAGTGACGGTTTTATTGACAAAGCATTCTACTTCAATACCGGCAAAAAACTGGAATATGGTATATTTAACAAGACGCAATATTCAATAACGGACAAACTCTATACCTATATAGACCTCCAGTTTAGACATACGGATTACCGGATTGAAGGAACACATGACAATCTTGAAGACATCAGCCAAAAACATCTTTTTGACTTCTTTAATCCCAAAACAGGTTTTCATTATCAGATCAACAATAAGGTGTCATCCTATTTTTCATTTGCCATTTCGCATCGCGAACCGGGAAGAAGTGTATATAGAGACGCCCGCGAAGGACAAGAGATCAAGGCAGAAAGATTGCACGACTTTGAGTTAGGAACAAGACTATCATTCAACAAGATGCGGGCTGAAATAAATACTTACTTTATGAATTACAAAGACCAACTTGTACTGACAGGAGAAGTAAATAATGTGGGTGATCCAATCTTGGTAAATGTGCCTAAAAGTTATCGTGCCGGTATCGAAATTAGCACTTCACTGCAGATTGTCAATAATCTTAATTGGGGGATGAGTGTCAATATAAGTAGAAATAAAATTGAAAACTACACTCATCACGTCATTGAATTTTCAGATTATTCCTATGTAGAAGAGAATTTTACTGAGACTGACATTTCTTTCTCTCCCTGCATCATAGCAAGTAGTCAAATAGAATATTCTTTCCAAAAT
>CAZLTF010000294.1:0-2659 GCA_964562195.1 uncultured Bacteroidales bacterium
AGAGATATGATTATTATCTTCGCTGCAAAGATATGAAAAATTTTCTTCGGATAATCAAAATTTAATATTTCTCTTGGTCTTCTGTTTATTTTATGCTGAATCGTAGTCCACCCAAAAAAACCCCACTCATTCCCATCTCAACAAGCCAATACCGTTAATTTTCGGCAAATATAGAGACTTTTCGGATAGGATTGAGAAAAAATTGAAAACCGGATTGCCGCTTTTCTTTACGCTTTGGTTTGTTGCTTATTTAATTAATTCTATATCCGACAGATACAAATTTTTCAGAATGAATAAAGTTGGTATCACCAATAAGGTAATAAGGTTTTGCATTCGGGGGATTATCCGGCTACTGAGGTGAAACAGGGTGATGAGGTTTTTTCTGCCGAAAGAAGGTTTCTTTCCTTGGCGGAAAATGAAGAGGGTTTTGCCTTGAATTTTATTTTTGTGGAAACAAAGAATCGGAATTTTAATGCTGGTGCTGTGGATTTCTTTGGATTTGTTTATTGTATATTTTTTTGTTCCATTTTTTCACTAATAAGGATATGTTGCTCCTGTTATGAAACTCCCTTGTTGATAATACTTCCCAAGTTTGGGATGACTGTTTCGGACACGAACGTATAGCCCGTTTGGACAGGAGAAGAAAACGAATTGATATTTTGTCCAAGCACTATATTGCAAGGATTTGATCGACTTCAAGGATTTTGAAAAAAGAGTATGTTTTAAAATCTTTCGTAGTTCCCACGAAAATAAATTTTCAAAAAAAGCCCATTGAAAATATCAATGGGCTTATGCTATTGTCTGCTAATAAACTCTCAAACACGTGGAAAAGAATATATTACACAAAGACACCCGTAATAATCCCATTCAAAGCAGGAGTTTTCGTTCCACGGCAGACCCTACATATTTGATTCTCTTATCATATTCAAGGCGGAGCCGGCTTTGAACCATTCTACTTGTTGTTGATTGTAGGTATGATTCAACATAATAACATCTTTTGAGCCATCACTGTGTACGATTTCCAGTGTCAATGCTTTGCCCGGAGCAAAATCCACCAGGTCAACAAAATTAAACGTATCGTCTTCCCGGATAAGCTCATAATCTTCTTCGTTGGCAAAAGTCAGACCTAACATTCCTTGTTTTTTGAGGTTTGTTTCGTGAATACGAGCAAAAGATTTTACGATCACGGCGATCACACCGAGATGACGGGGTTCCATAGCAGCGTGTTCGCGAGAAGAACCCTCTCCGTAGTTTTGGTCTCCAACGATCACACTTGGAATATTGGCTGCCTTCAAAGCTCTTGCGACTTGAGGTACGGATTGATAGTCACCGGTGATTGGATTTTTGGTTTCGCCGGCATTGGGATAAAAAGCGTTGATCCCACCGATCAGCATATTATTGGAAATATTATCCAGATGACCGCGATATTTGAGCCAAGGACCAGCCATTGAGATATGGTCGGTAGTACATTTTCCGACAACTTTGATCAGCAAAGCAGCACCGGTAATATTTTTTCCATTCCAAGGATCGAAAGGTGTCAATAATTGCAAGCGGTCAGACTCGGGATTTACGATCACCTGCACCTTGCTACCATCTTCTGCGGGAGCAATATAGCCGGGGTCATCCACGCCAAATCCTTGGGGGGGGAGTTCATATCCACTGGGTTCGCTAAGCAATATATCTTTTCCGTTTTTATCTTTCAGGGTATCTGTTTCGGGATTAAAATCCAATTTTCCGGAGATGGCAATAGCAGCTACCATTTCGGGAGATGCTACGAAGGCATTGGTATCCGGATTTCCATCTGCACGTTTTCTAAAATTCCGGTTGAAGGAATGCACGATGGAGTTTTTTCCAATATTTTCGACATTGGGTCTTGCCCATTGTCCGATACAGGGACCGCAAGCATTGGTAAATATTTTTGCGCCGGCTTGTTCAAAGATATCAATCAACCCATCTCTTTTGGCTGTATAATATACCTGTTGAGAACCCGGATTGATACCGAGATTTCCTTTTAGTTCAATTCCTTTATCAATGGCTTGTTTGATAACAGAAGCAGCGCGTGACAAATCCTCATAAGAGGAATTGGTACAAGATCCTATCAAAGCCCATTCTACATCGAGAGGCCAATCGTTTTTCTTGGCTTCTTCGGACATTTTGGCTACAGGAGTATCCCTGTCCGGTGTAAAAGGACCATTGAGGTGGGGTTTCAGTTCGTTCAAATCAATTTCGATTACTTCGTCAAAA
Source organism: uncultured Bacteroidales bacterium (assembly GCA_964562195.1). Taxonomy (GTDB): domain Bacteria; phylum Bacteroidota; class Bacteroidia; order Bacteroidales; family S143-32; genus S143-32. The sequence goes on from CAZLTF010000294.1 coordinate 2,245, forward strand.
TATTCCGTTGGATTTTTCAACACTTCATCATCGGCTTTCAAGTAATCTTTGATATCATTGGCAGCATCAGCGACATCATCTCTTCCGGTTGCGCGCAAATAGCGTTCCATAGCTTCATCATAAGCGAAGTTGGAGTTCGTGGCCCCCACTTCTGCACCCATATTACAGATTGTTCCTTTTCCAGTGGCTGACAATGCGTTGGCGCCTTCGCCGAAATATTCGATGATAGCACCGGTACCTCCTTTGGCGGTTAAGATTCCGGCTACTTTCAGGATAACATCTTTCGGGGCAGTCCATGCGCTCAATTTACCGGTCAATTTGACACCTATCAATTTGGGCCATTTCAATTCCCATGGCATATCCGCCATAACATCTACCGCATCGGCACCGCCGACACCTACGGCTACCATTCCCA
>CAZLTF010000295.1:0-8210 GCA_964562195.1 uncultured Bacteroidales bacterium
GATTTTAGCATCATGATTTTATCAGACCTATTAATCATAAAACGAAAAAGAAACCCTTCCCAAATAGAATTACCTTGACAAAGAAAGTGTCAAGAAAGATTCAACTAAGAAACAAAGAAGAATGGTCCAAACAAATGAGGGTATTATAATTATAACTTCAAAATGGTGAATTGTGGATGCTAATACTCCTGTTACTGAGCATTCGTATTTATGCCCAGCAAGGTGAACGTATTACAATTCAAGTCACAAATATCCCCAATGATCAAGGACAACTCATCATTTCACTCCACAGTTCACAAGAGAAATTTCCCAAAAAATATGATTACCGGAAATTTGCCAACATCCAAAATGGAAAGTCAGTTAGCGTCTTTGAAAAGATTCCTCATGGAGAATATGCCGTATCCATCGTTCATGATGAAAATAAAAACGGAAAATTGGATTTTTATTTCTTCGGTATGCCTTCGGAAAAAACCGCTGCCTCCAACAATGCCACCAAATTTTGGGGTCCTCCCGACTGGGAAGATGCAAAATTCTATTTTGACGGAAGCCCTATTGTTCAGATGATTGAAATGTAAAATTGCATTCACGGTCATCTGTCATACGATAAAATCCGGTCGGTTGCTCTCCAAAATTCCTCTTACGCATAAGGTCGATGGAAACTCAATAGGATCTGCTGAAAAATTCTCAAACAGGTGAAAAAAGAATGAATTACGTAGATATATCAATAATAAAATGCAAGAGAAATCAGAGTTTTTTCTAAAAAATCTTGCATTTATGAGTCGCGTCAAAAAAAATGAGCAATCTAAAAAATGAAGGCACTTCTTTGATTTTCAGCAGACCCTATATAACAAACATTTTGGCTGCAATCAACAACCGGCAAAACATTCAGAAAAAGAAATCAACAAATCCTAAAACAATCCGTCATTTTGGTAAATCTCCAATTGCACATCCGAAAACGGCTCAATGTCCATTTCTTTTTGTTTGCTCACATTCGTCAGTTTACCATTGACAAAATCCACACGTACGACATCACCATCTTCCAAATCGATTTTTTCAACATTTTCGTAGGTCAAAATTGGGAAAGCGGCATTAATTGCATTTCTTTCGTAAATAGCCCCGAAAGATTCGGCAAGAATAGCCTGAACTCCCAGCGACTTGAAACAATCTACTGCTTGTTGGCGGGAGCTACCGGCACCGAAGTTCTTTCCGGAAATAACAATATCACCGGGTTTGGCTCTTTGAGCAAAGTCCTCATATCCAGCGAGATTATCAAAAGTATATTGTCCCATCTCTTGAATATCGGTGATCGCTAAATAGCGATTGTGAAAAATCATATCCGTATCAATATTATCCTCTTTGATAAACCACACTTTTCCTTCAACCACCGTTGGTTTTTGTGTTGAATTCTTCTTTTCTTCACGTAGGGCTTTGTCGATACGCTCTTGTTTTTGTGCATAATCAAAGATTGCAGGTTCCTCGGGAATAGCATCAACGGTAGTAATATATCCGGCTACTGCAGAGGCGGCAACCGTAGCCGGCGAAGCCAAATATACGCTTCCTCTCCCCTGTTTGCCGGGAAAATTGCGGTTACCCGTACTGATCGTAATCTCTCCGGGACCATTTTGTCCAACCTGACCGGCGGCACAGCCTGCACAGCCCGCATTAGAAACCAAGGCTCCGGCTTGCTTAAATATTTTCAATATGCCTTCATCCAAGCAAATATCCCAAATCTCATCCGTTGCCGGAACAATCTTCAAAACTACACCGGGAGCAACTCGCTTGCCTTTGAGAACCTCTGCCACGGCACGCATATCTTCCAAACGTCCATTGGTACAACTTCCAATAAAACCGGAATCAATTTTTGTTTTGGTAGCCTCCAATATATGTACCGTATCATGCGGTTTTCCGGGCAAAGATACCATCGGCACAAACTTAGCTATATCCACCTCATATTCAGCTGCATAAGTCGCATCTTGATCCGCATATACAGCATCCAATTTACGTTCGGTTCTGGCTTCACAAAAATCCATTACTTCCTGATTGGGAGGAAACAAAATAATGATTGTTCCCATCTCCGTCCCCATAGAAGCTATGGTGATTCGTTCATCCAAACTCATTTCTTCGACCGCTTCCCCATACATTTCAACCGACATTCCCAAGAGAGAATTTGCTCCAAAGCGATTCAATAAATTAAGAACAATATCCTTTGCCGTTATTCCCGCAGGTCTTTTACCGACAAAATTCAATTTTACGGACTCCGGCACTTTAAACCAAACTTTACCCCTACTAAAAGCGGCTGCAATATCTTTATCCCCCATCCCTTGTCCAAAAGCACCAATAGCACCCATAATATTGGCATGCGAATCGGTAGTAACAGCTGTTGCTCCCGGCCATACCAAGCCCACGTCCATCAGAGTATGCGTACCGATACCATTGTTGATATCAAAAACCCGAATTTTATGTTTCCGGGCAAACTGACGAATAAACTGCTGATTGGCAGCATATTTCTGATCACTACCCGTCGGATTTGTATCAAAAGTAAAAAATACCTTCCGGGTATCTTCCATCACCAAGTTATGCTTCTCAATATGTTTTATTACATTGGCTCCACCAAAATCACGCGCTGCACGTGCATCAATCTCAATATCTACAATATCTCCGGGCTTGACTTGTTCAAACTTCGAATGATTCGCGATAATTTTTTCTATTATTGTCATCATATTTCATTTTTTTTGCAAAGATATATCGAAAGGCTTTTGAATTACAAAAAAGTAATAAACATTATTTTCAACAATAAACCTGTCAAATATCCTTTCTCTATCAACTTCAACTTTCTATAATGAATAAGGTAAATGTAAACAAATAATCGCACAGGGCAAATGGATGCGCAAATAGCAAGATAGTATATTTGAATAACAGATAGAAAATCAATAAAGCAAGCAATAGCAAAACAAAGCTGCTTCAAATGTCGAAAAAAATAAAATCCAAAAGATTATCTTTTGTACATTTGCAATGAAAAAATGGAAAACAAATGAGAATACATTTTATTGCGATAGGAGGCAGTGCGATGCACAATTTGGCGATAGCCCTTCATCATAAAGGCTATACAATCAGCGGATCGGATGATGAAATATTTGAGCCTTCACGGAGCCGGTTGAAAGCTTTGGGTTTACTTCCCGATACAATGGGATGGTTTCCCGAAAAGATAAACGACAAGCCGGATGCCGTAATACTCGGAATGCACGCCAAAGAAGACAATCCTGAATTGTTGAAAGCCAAAGAATTAGGAATAAAAATCTATTCATATCCGGACTTCCTTTACCAACAATCCAAAGACAAAAAACGCATTGTAATCGGTGGCAGTCATGGCAAAACGACGATCACCTCTATGATACTTCATGTATTGCATTATTGGGAAAAAGATTGTGACTACATGGTTGGTGCACAACTCGAAGGTTTTGAGGTGATGGTAAGATTAAGCGAAGAAGCTCCTTGTATCGTACTCGAAGGTGATGAATATTTGACCTCTCCACTGGACAGGCGACCCAAATTTCATTTGTACAAGCCCGACATTGCGCTTATCAGCGGAATAGCTTGGGATCATATGAATGTATTTCCGACTTTTGACAATTATATTGATCAATTTCGCATTTTTGCAAATCTGATTTCCCATAATGGCACGCTCATCTATTGCGAAAATGATCCGGAAGTAGCAAAAATCGGCAGGAATAGCCGTCCCGATATTCAAGCTATCCCCTACTCTATTCCTTCGCATCACATAGTAAATGGTATCACTTATCTCGGGATTGATGAAGAGAGTATCCCTCTCAAAGTATTTGGCGAACATAATCTGATGAATATGATGGGAGCCAAACATATTTGCAATGAATTGGGTATCAGCGACAGAGACTTCTATCAAGCCATTCAAAGTTTCGGAGGAGCTTCCAAACGTCTGCAGCTGTTGGCAAAATCCGGGCACACAAATATCTACAAAGATTTTGCACATTCTCCCTCCAAACTCAAAGCAACAACAGAAGCTGTCAAGAAGCAATATCCTGACAGACAACTGGCAGGAGTGATGGAACTACACACATATAGCAGTCTCAATCCGGCATTTCTCAATCAATATGAAGGCGCTATGGATGCAGTAGATATTCCTGTAGTATATTTCAGCGAACACGCATTGAAGATCAAAAAACTCCCTCCTTTATCCGCCGAAGATGTTCGGAAAGCATTCAACAATCCGAAGATTAAAGTATTTACCGAATCCGGTAAATTATTCAATTTTTTGGAAGAAATGGATATGAAAGATAAAAATTTGCTTTTGATGAGTTCCGGAAATTTTGACGGAATGGATCTGGATAGTTTTGCAAAAAAGCTACTCCGGATTTGAACATTCTCAATGTTTAGGCAATGAAAAAACAGGGATTAATCAACAGCATTTCATTAATAATCAAGATTTATACTCTTTCGATTGTAGTGTTCGCCATATTCCGTTTTATCCTGTTTCTAAGTGAGATTGACCGGATTAGTTTTTCGCAAGATAATTTTGTCAATATCATCAGAGCTTTCTTGATGGGAATACGCTTTGACGTTGTCGTCTGCGGTTATATTATGATAATTCCGGCAGTTGTTTTGCTTTTGGAAGGCATATTCCATAAATACAACCGTATGTTGAATACCATTATCTTCTATTGGATATTCATTCTTTTCGATGCCGGATTTTTTATTTCCGCTTCGGATATTCCCTATTTCAATCATTTTTTTAGACGCTTTGACATCGGCGCATTTGCCTGGATTGACAATCCGTTGTTTGTATTGAAAAGGACAAACGGCTTTGCCGCAATAATAACGAAAAAATGAACACTATCAACAAATAAATTATGAAAGAGTTTAAGATTTATCATTCAGGAAGTTTTCACAGCTCAAAAGAGGCGATAATGATCCGAAATCCCTTTACCAATGAGATATTTGCCAAGACCTATCTGGCAGATGAATCCATCTTGGAAGAGGCGATCGAAGCTGCCGAAGAAGCGATTCCCAAAATGAAAGCACTCGCCTCTCATCAAAAACACAAAATATTATTGGACATCGTCCAAAAAATTCAAGACCACCGTCAAGAATTTGCCATCCTTCTGGCAAACGAATCTGCCAAACCGATGCGTTACGCCCTTGGCGAAATAGATCGTGCGATGCAGACATTGACGATCGCAGCCGAAGAAAGCAAGCGTCTCCCAAAAGAATATCTCGACTTAGACTGGAGTCCAAAAGGCAGCAACAAAGAAGCCCTTGTGAAATACTTTCCAATCGGCCTTATTGCCGGCATCTCCCCGTTCAATTTTCCGCTCAACCTCGCAATGCACAAAATCGCACCTGCCATCGCCTCCGGCAACGTCATCATCCTCAAACCTTCTACTTCCACACCTCTCTCCACTTTGTTTTTTGCACAACTCATAGACCAAACCGCACTTCCCAAAGGAGCGGTATCCATCCTTCCGATGAATCGTCAAACAGGCAATATTCTCGTGCGAGACTCCCGCTTCAAACTACTTACATTTACCGGTTCACCGGCGGTTGGTTGGAAAATGAAAAAAGAATGTGGCAAAAAGAAAATCCTACTCGAATTGGGAGGCAACGCAGGTGTCATCGTTAGCAAATCGGCAGACATTGACTCAGCCGTACAGAAATGTTTGATCGGTGGTTTTGCTTACTCGGGACAAGTGTGTATCCATGCTCAAAGAATCTATGTTCATCGATCGATATTTGAGAATTTCTCACAGCGCTTTGTTCAAGAAGTACAAAAGCTCAAAGCAGGCAATCCGATGCAAGAAGACACCGAAATTTCCGCAATGATCGACGAGAAGAACGCCATTCGCGTAGAAGAATGGGTCAATGAAGCCATCGAAGATGGTGCAAAAGTGCTCTGCGGTGCACGAAGAGAAGGAACTTTTTATCACCCGACCGTATTATCCGAAACACATAATGATATGAAAGTCTGCGCATTGGAAGTGTTTGGTCCTGTTGTTATTTTGGAAGCCTTCGATGATTTTGAACAATCGCTCCGGTGGATCAATGATAGCCGTTACGGATTGCAAGCCGGGATTTTTACCGATAGCATCGAAGAAATGAATCGTGCTTTTGAACAATTGGAAGTGGGCGGTGTCATTATCAATGATGTTCCTACTTTTCGCGTGGACAATATGCCCTACGGAGGTATCAAAGACTCCGGTCTCGGACGTGAAGGAATAAAATACTCCATTGCGGAAATGATGGAGCCTAAACTTTTAGTAAAAAACAAATAAATTGATAAACGCTAAGATAAAAGATAGTCTCAACTTGCTCTCGGCATTCACATTCCGGCGATTGTGGAACGTAATACTTTTGCGTTTGAGCTACTATTACAACCAAATAAAAAAAGATGCTCAACCGTGGGGAATGCCTTATAGCATTTCGGTCGAACCGACTACTCACTGCAATCTGCATTGCCTCGAATGTCCCAGTGGACAAAATCAGTTTACGCGTCAAACAGGCAATCTTGATATTCCGACTTACACAAAAATCATGGATGAACTGCACTCCAAGCTGCTCTATATGATTCTCTATTTTCAAGGCGAACCTTACTTAAATAAGCATTTCTTTGACTTTGTCAAAATTGCAAAAAAACATAAAATCTATACCGCTACATCCACCAATGGACACTATCTTAATGAAGAAAATGCACGTCGCACCATCGAAGCCGGACTCGACCGGCTCATCATTTCAATGGATGGCTTGGATCAAGAAACATATGAAAAATACCGCATTGGCGGAAACCTCAAAACAGTCAGCGAAGGTATAAAAACTATAGTCGGGATGAAAAATAAAATGAAATCTGCCAAACCCTATATCATCTTGCAATTTATCGTATTTGGCACCAACGAACATCAAATCTCCGGAATGAAACAATTTGCACGTGAATTGGGAGTGGACAAATTGGAACTAAAATCAGCTCAAATATATGATTATCAACAAGGCAGTCCACTCATCCCAAAGAATGAAAAATATTCCCGGTATCGCCGCCTACCAGACGGAACTTATGAAATGAAAAACAAAATGCTCAATAAATGTTGGCGTATGTGGTCAAGTTGTGTATTAACGTGGGACGCAAAAGTAGTACCTTGCTGTTTTGACAAAGATGCCGATTTTCAAATGGGTACTCTTTCGGAAGACAATTTCCAACATATCTGGACGAATATCCCGTATCAAAAATTCCGCCAACAGGTATTTACCGACCGTCAAGCGATTGATATTTGTAGAAATTGTACCGAAGGTACACGGGCGCGTCATTGATATTTCTTGATATTTCTACAATAATCATTGTAAAAACAAAAAGATTTTATTCGTATTTAATAAAAGCCTACCTTTGCCAACGTGATGTTTTTATATCTATTAGGCAGGTGTTCAAATTTTGAAAATTAGTTGACAAAAAGTAATTATTAAATAAAAAAAATGAAATCTCTCTTTATTACAATCCTTATTATCAGTCTAATAAGCTGTCACAATACTGAAACACAACACATTAAGCTAACCGAAAAAATTAGCAATCTTGAAGCTCAATTGAAAGCAACTTATCATCCCGGATTGGGAGAGATGATGGGAAGCGTTCAGAAGCATCATAGCAAACTTTGGTTTGCTGCCAATAATGCAAATTGGAAATTGGCAACATTTGAGATCAAAGAACTGCACGAAAATATAGAAGATATCAAAATACATCAGGCAAAACGAGAAGAAACACAATGGATAGATATGATCATCCCCTCGTTGGATAGTACCGCTATGGCAATCAAAACAAAAAATTTCCCTGCATTCAAAGCAGCCTACAATAGACTTACAAAATCTTGCAACGACTGTCATCTCACGACACATTATGAATATATTCGTATCAAAACGCCGGATCATAGCCCCTATTATGATCAAGATTTTAATCCTCTGATTCGGGGAAAATAGCATTGATAAAATTAAACCTGCAATGCCACAACGCTTACGTTATACAGCTTGCAACCGACACCGATCCAAGCCCCATTCATATTAAACTACCTAGGGTTTGCTAAAAAACTCTCAAACAGATGAAAAAAGAACGAATTACGTAGATACATAAATAATAAAATGCACGAGAAATCAGAGTTTTTTCCAAAAAATCTTGCATTTATTTTATTCTTAAAGAGGGTGTT
>CAZLTF010000296.1:0-3772 GCA_964562195.1 uncultured Bacteroidales bacterium
TCCCGAGCGACGAACACCTGTTACAACTTTTATAAAGTTTTTGTCTTTTAGAACAAAAAGTTTATCAAGCAATATTTTTTTTAATTTTTTGGATATAATTATCTTTAATTTACTACCGCAAAGACAATATAAATTCCTCAAAGTTTAAATATTTATCAAGTATGAGGAATTGTTTTCTCTAATTTACGTTCCGCTTGATGCTGCCAAACGGCAGTCAACCCAAAAAAAAACCACTCATTCCCATCTCAAAAGGCAACACCGTTAATTCTCGGCAAATATAGGGACTTTTTTGTTGCGATGGAGAAAAAAATTAAAAACCGGATTGCCGGTTCTCTTTACGATTTATTATGCCATTTGTTTATTTGGTTCAATATCAAATAGATACAAATAATATATGCAAAATTTGCCTCATCAATAAGGTAATAAGGTTTTGCATTCGGGGGATTATCCGGCTACTGAGGTTATACGGGATGATAAGGTTTTTTCTGCTGAAAGAAGTTTATTTCTTTAACGGAAAATGAAGAAAGTTTTGCCCTGATTTAAACTTTATAAAAACAAATAATGGGATTTAATGCCAGACGCTACGCACCGCTTAAAATTTGTTTAATCTGCCTGGTTGTTTAGTCCTTGGGACAAAACACCAATTTGTTCATCAATAATTGATTTTAAAAGTATTTCGTATTCGCTACGCTCGGCTAGTTTTCTCCTTCCGTCATAACAGGCTATACGCTCGTGTTTGAAACATCCACCTCGAACTTGGCGTTTTCTCCCGAAGCACTATCAAAAAAGGTAGTTTCGTACCGAACACTATTTAGGAATTCCATCCCATATTTCTATATCGTCAATCCATTGATGTTTGGGATTTGAATCACCATATATCTGGTTTAGTATTATAAAATCTATTGGTTGCGAATTTCTTGTAGTAGGTCCATAATGTTCTCCTATTACTTGTCCATTTATTTTCCATAAAACTCTACCATCACTATCATCGCTCCAATGCCAATAAAATTCTGTAAGAAACCATTTGTTCATAGGAACAGGGATCTCTTTGTTGTCAATTTCCCATACCGGATTATCCGGATTGCTATCACCTTGCCAATGCCAAAATGGTACCGTATCATTTTCATCCGTATAAATGAAGGCTATTAATCTAAAGCCCTCTCCATTTCCTTCATCATATAGTTTGGTTTTGTACTCAAATAGTGCTCTCCACATATTACTTTTTTTCAAACTTATGCTATCCAATTTCATCCAATAACGAATATATAGATCACTATTACCATCTTTAACATCTAAAATTTCATAGGGACATTGTGTAACACCTAAGTCATAATTCTCTTGTTGGTAAAGAGCGACCGTTTGATTACCATTGTGACCAATAACTGTTTGAAGTTCAGAGAAAATAGCCTTATGATTATCATCATCAATGTAATGTAAACCACTTTCATTTGCTCCTAATATATCAATAGGCCAACTAAACCCCGTTTCTTTATCCTTGCCTTTAATAAATCGGTAGTCCTCAGCATCTTCATAGCTATTGGTATCTATGTAAACTTCATTTTCAAAGCCCGATTTGAATAATAGTATTGGTTCAGAAGATGTTTCCGATGGTGATTCTTTATTGCAAGAAACACTTATTAATATTCCTATTATTAATATTACAAAATTTCTTTTCATTTTATTAAATTTAATCTTTAATATGATATTTAATTATGCACGCCAACTATGCTACATCAACAAAAATTCCCAACAATGTCGGTTTTTTTATCCATTTTCTACTTATTATCTTCATTTTTTTCATACGGAGCTATGATCATTAACTTCGTTGCAAAGATATAAAATGTTTTAGTCATATCAATTTTTTATGTAACTTTCTATTCTTTTTGAAGGAAGGGGTGGTTTTTAATGAATAAATTTTAGCATAATAGCCAATCCGCCGCCCTTTGCCAAATGAATTTTTTGTTTGAATTTACAATCTACGATTTGTTTACTTTGTTGGTAATCAATAGCAATACGATTGGCGTTGATGCCGTCCTTAAAGAGTGTCATTTGGTATTTTTTTCCTTCGGGCAAAAAGGAGAGGTCTATCCATAGGTCTCTTTCCGTCCAGTCGGTCATTCCACCGATATACCAGTCTGTTTCGTTGCGTCTTGCTATCAACAGGTAGTCGGACACTTGAGCGGCGAGCACTCTGGTTTCATCCCAGACGACCGGAACATCCGACAAAAATTCCATACATTCCGGTTCGCGGTAATAGTTGGACGGGGAGTCACACAGCATCTGCAGGGGGCTTTCATAGCATACATACATAGCAAGTTGATGGCAACGTGTTCCCATACTCATAGGGGTATCAAAGATGGGTTTGAAATCTTTTTTTTGTGCGTTGTGCATTGCTCCCGGCGTATAGTCCATAGGACCGGCAAGCATTCTCCCAAAGCGACGGCTATGGTCACGTCCGGGAGTTTGATGCATACTCCATTTGTATTGTTCCGCACCATTGACACCTTCGCGCGTCATCACATTGGGAAAGGTGCGGCGTATGCCGGCAGGTTTGTATGAGCCGTGAAAATCCACCATCAGATGATGCCGCGCAGCTTCTTTTGCCACCTTATAGTAGAAGTTTACCATCTCTTGATCATCACGGTTCATAAAATCGACTTTTATCCCTTTAAATCCCATTTTCTCAAGTCTGTCTAATGTTTCCATTTGACGATCGAGGGTTTTCCATACCATCCAAGCAATGATTCCTACATTTTTCTTTTTGCCGTAGGCAATCAATTCTTCTAAATCCATTGTTGCAACAGTCTTTGACAGGTCACCCAATTCATACCATCCCTCATCAAGAAGGATATATTCCAGCCCGTAGCGGGAAGCGAAATCGATGTAATATTTATAGGTTTCGGTATTGATACCGGCTTCAAAATCAACCCCATAGATATTGTTGGCATTCCACCAATCCCAAGCAATTTTGCCCGGTCGTATCCATTCCGTATTTTTCAAGCGGTTGGGGGAGGCTAAGAGGTAAGTAAGTTGGTTGAGAATCAAGTCGGCATCATTTTCCGCAATTGCAAAGATTCGCCAGGGGAAAGCCCTGCTACCTTTGGTTTTTGCGATATACTTTTCCCTTTCGGTGACGGGCAGATAGCGATCGGACTTTTGAATGATCGTTTTGGGATATTTTGCAGCAACTCCTTTCAGGGCATTTGATTGCGTACCGCGAAGCCACATCCCCGGATAATCTTGCAAATCACTCTCTGTTATCACGATCTTAGGAGCATCCAACGGGTTGATAATCAGCGGAAGACTTGTCAAATCATCGGCAGATAATTCACGCAGGGATGTGTAATCAAAATACACTTGATTGTGAGATTCAAAACTCTGTTCTTTGCCCCACCAGAGCGTATGATTCGCTGCAAATTGATATTCTCTTTTTTCGGAAACAACTTCTATCTCATGATGTATCGAAGTCACAAAACGATAGGCAAAACCCTCATTGTATGCTCGCATAACAAGCTGAAAATCAGAACTAAAATATACAGTCAATTCATTGTAAGATTCTTTTATCGCAGCTGTTTTTACCTTTACTACCGGATGCAATATTTGATCGACGCTTTGTGTTTCGGTTTTGATGACTTTAGGGCTTTCGCCCAAAATAGCATCTGAGAGTCTCATATTTATTTCCGAATCCTTCAAGAGTATTTTATTGCCGTATTCGGCGGAAATACTAATCTTATCATTTGTTGTGAGATGAAATCGAATGTTGCGATCCGGT
>CAZLTF010000297.1:0-17613 GCA_964562195.1 uncultured Bacteroidales bacterium
TGGGTTGCAGTAGTGTGTCGGGAGAAGGATTGAGAACAAACTCGCCATTTGGGTTTTTGAGACCGATGATATTGGCACCTGTTTTTTTGCGTATTCCGATCTCGAAGATTGTTTTTTCTTTTGATTCTCCGGGAAGAAAATCACATTCGATTTCTTCGAGAATCGTAGGATCATCTCCGTGAACGGAAATATGTTCCATAAACTCTATGATATCGGGATGTGCCACGAGGTTTGCCATATGTGCACCTCCGACGACCTCCGGTCTAACCACATTATCAACTCCTGCCATACGTAGTTTTTTCTCCGAATTGGAGCCTGAAGCACGACTGATGATGAGCAGGTTGTGGTTTAATGCACGTGCAGTAAGCACGACATACAAATTTTCCGAATCCACCGGCAAAGTCGTAATCAATGCACTTGCCGTTTCAATTTTAGCATTTTTCAATACCTCGTCTTCGGTAGCATCTCCTTCGATAAAGAAGTCTTTTGCCCTTGGAAAATCTTTCAATGCGGATGCATCTTTGTCTATGGCGATAAAACTCTTTCCGTAGGATTGAAGGTCGCGAATAGCTTGTTTGCCATTCCTTCCCAATCCGCAAACAATAACGTGATTTTGCATCTTCTTCAGTGATTTTTTTCGATATCCTCGAATGAAATAATTCAATTGATGTTCAAATACAAAAGATGATAATATGGATAATGCATAAGCATAAGTGGTTAAACTCGAAACAATTAAGAAAATCGTAAATATCTTTCCGCTATGCGATAAATCTTGCACTTCCCCGAAACCAACTGTCGAAACCGTGATGATGGTCATATAAAGTGCATCGATCCAGTGCATACCTTCTATCAGAATAAATCCACTAATGCCGAGAATCATTATGAAGACCAAAATGAAGACACCCAACAATAATTTTATCCTTCCGGAAGTCCAATCCATAACAACATCTTTTCAGCCAACAAAGTTAGTATATTTTTTGTTTGCCGAAATAAAAAACTCTATAGCAGATATTTTTGAAAACAGAATGCTATTTTTTTAGTAATTTTCCGCTTTTGACGGACTTTTGATTTTTCTTAAATTCATAAAAATACATTCCAACGGGAAGTTGGTCAATCTTTATGCCGGTATTATTGTCAATTTGCTTTTCTAATAGAAGTTTCCCTTGAGCATCATATATAGAGAGTGATAGTTTACCGTAGGCTTGTTTGATATACAATTGATCGTGAGCAGGTTGAGGAAATATTGATAGATCTTCATTTGAATTTAACGGATTCATACCGACCAGGGTATCTCCGTAATTTTTTGTAAACAAAAGTACATCGCGTTGTTTTTGTTCTCCCGGATAATTGAGAAAATCCCACATTTGTGTCCCCAAAACAAAACCTCCATGATTCAAAGATTCAAGTGTTCCGTTTGTATATTGACCGTCTCCGCCAATGTTCCACACTTGAGGTGTATCTTGGTTGTGTATTTTGTACACGGAAATCCATGAATCATCAACAGGATTATTGCTAAAATTTTTCTCTGCTGAAATATAAAGGGTATCTTCTCCACTCACGGCAATCGATTTTCCAAAATCCGTTGTGTCTATGGTACCTATAGTTTCTTCGACCAGAGGCTCATATACTTCGTTAAAAATAATATAACCCATATCAATTGCAGAAATGCTACCGGGAATAGGAGGCGCCATAAAAACTCCGGTACAAGCAAAATGATTATTGTCAACAACTTCTATATCTCCGGCAGGGACAACCGTAAGAGTGTCTTGATATGGATATGTTTCCAAGATCGAAAAATCTTCATCCATCTCAAGCAATGTAAAGGCATTGAACAAATAATAATTGCCGGTATTTGCTTGGATTATTTTTGAACGATAGACTTGAATATCTTGATTTATTCCATAAGCCAATTGTTCTCCCGTTGGGCTAACCTTTAAATACACCAATTGTCCGTCATAGCCATTCAAAGAAGTAGAACCTACAAAAACATAATTGCCAGCATTATCTTGGAGTCCGGAATAGAAATATTCTTGAAGAGATTCATCGCCATAAAATTCATAATCCAATACATTTAGCTGTGTATCAATATGTATAATGACAAGCTGGTTGTCTTGTGTAGATATGGATAATGATCTTCCCCATACGACGATTTCATTACCCGTTTTTTCCAATACACCATAGATGATTATTTCATAATTCCCCAATTTATTAATCTCAGCGGATTGCAAAATTTGCAATTTGTAATTTAATTTCAAAAGCTTATTTGTGTAATTTGTAAAAAGCTCTTCATAATTTGTAGAATACTCGCCTACCATAATGTTGGCAAAGATTCGATTGGGTTCATAAGAAACGGCACATCGGATCGTCTCATCTTGTTCTGTTGCTTGCCACAATACATAAGTTTCTTGTGAAAAAAGCATGGAAAATGAGAAGAGAAAAGAGAAAAGTAAAACAAATCGACGGATGGATAAATTGAAAAAAAACTGCATATTATTTTATTTATATAAAAATACTTGTTACTTTTGCCCTTTCATAAATCTGAAAAGACATTAGCAGAGGCAAAGTTATATAATTATTCTTTATGAAATGAAAGAAATTTTAGTAAATGCAATGCATATTATTTTTCCGGCAACTTGCATAGGTTGTGGTGAAGTTTTGCAAAAAACAGAGAAAACAATTTGCCTGAAATGTATTTCTAAATTGCCAAAAACCAATTTTCATCTTTTGGATAATAATCCGGTCAAAGATATCTTCGTAGGACGTTTTCCGATAGTCAGAGCTAGCTCTTTTTTATATTTCAGAAAACATGGAATAATACAGCGTTTGATTCATCAATTGAAATACAATGGTGCCGAAAAGGTTGGGATTATGTTGGGCGAACTTTTTGGTGATGACCTGAAAGACAGTCTGTTTGTTCGAGATATTGATTTTATCGTCCCCGTTCCTCTTCATCCCCGAAAACAAGTCGTAAGAGGATATAATCAAGCCGCATTGATAGGTGAAGGAATGCAGAACAGATTGGATATTCCGATGATAGAAAATAATCTCACCAGAGCCGTTTTTACTTCCTCGCAAACACACAAATCAATGTATGAACGATGGGAAAATGTCTCGAATGTATTTCATCTTTCCGATCCCGCACAATTTGATGGAAAACATATTTTATTGATTGATGATGTGATCACCACAGGTTCTACCTTAGAAGCCTGTATGCATAGTATTGCCAATGTTTCAGATGCTAAAATCAGTGTTGCCATATTGGCAAAACCTATTTAGGATATGGTAGTAAGTAGTGTTTGCTCGTCAGGTGAATACAAGCAGCATAGATATTTCCGGATATATGATAATATTTTTTCTTTTTAGGCAACCTATTTGCCTTTTCGTATATCTTTGCATTTAGAATAAGCTTTTTGGTGAATGAAAAAAAATAAATTATTACGGCTTGCACGGATTTTTTCAAATCCGGTACAGAAGGTACTTATTTCATGGTTATTGAATAAGAATCTTGTGTTTTTCTCCGGCAGAGAAACAGCTTGCAAACTTGTGCTTCTTTCTTCTTTTTGCTCCTCCTGTCGAAGGTTTCACTTTTTTTCTTTGCTTTTGGTGTTTATGACATTGACAGCTTGTCATTTTGAAAAAAATGAAAAAGAAAATACCCGTTTTGGATATGAAAAAGAAGCTTTTTTTCCTAATACGGCAAGTTCCGATAGCATTCTTTTGCTTGTGGATAAGTATGAAAAAGAAGTGGCAATGAATGACTCTTTATTGGCTGAGATGCATTACCAAGCCGGTATGCAGTTTTACCAAAGGGGAGAATATTCGTTGTCAAAAGAATTATTTCAAGAAGCCGAAATGGAATACCAAAAATCCGGTTTTGAAAAAAAAGCCATTCAGATGCTCTCCAATCGCGCGGTCTTGGACGAAATTCAGGGGAATTATGCACTTGCAGTGAAAAAATACATTCAAGCTTTGTCTTATTACCAAAGTATGGGAGATTCTATTTCTATTTCAAAAGTGTATAGCAATCTCGGAGTTTTGTATGAGGAACTCGAATTGGCAGACAAAGCGCTTTTGTATCATCGAAAAGCCATCAAAATCAGAAAATCAATCAATGACAAAACAGGAATTGCCAATACGTATAACAATATTGGCGTTCTCTTTGAAGAATTAACACCGGACGAAGATTCTGCATTGTATTATTACCGCAAAGCTTATACATATTTTCAACAAGACTCTTCCATGCGCGTCAAATCTGCAATCGTATTAAGCAATATGGGGAAGATATATATTGATCAGCAGCATTTTGACCAAGCCAAACAAGCGCTCAATAAGGCAGTCCAATTATTATTGCCTGTCGGCGAATCAAAACACATAGCTCATGTTTATCGAAATCTCGGAGAGCTTTTTTTTGCCCAAAAAAACTATCATAAAGCCAAGCAGTATTACCAAAAGAGTTATGAGATATACAATAATTTAGGAGAACGAAAAAATCTGTTGGAGGTCTTGGAGTTGCTTTCGACACTCACCTTTTATAATGGGGATTATATTCATGCTGCCAAATATATGAATCGATACAACGGACTGAAAGATTCCTTGATAAATGAAAAAAACAATGAACTCATCGCCGAGATGGAAAGTAAATACCAATTGCAAGAAAAAAATAAGACAATCACGATTTTGAAATTGGAAAATCAAGCAAACAGAAGAAGAATCCGCTTTCAATATTTTGTGATTTTTTCGATTCTCATTATTGTATTGCTGATTGTTTGGCTGTTTTATATCTATTCTCATAGAAATAAACTCTTGCAAACACAAATGCGACTGGAGTTGCACAACTATTTGTTGAAAATAGGAGAGTGTGAAGAAAAAATAAAGAATAACCGGCAAATAACACAAGAGCAATTTATAAAACAATTTGAAAAATACGAATTGACCGAAAGAGAGGTGGAAGTTTTGCAACTCATTTCCAAAGGATACAAAAATACGGAAATAGCGGAACATCTGTTTATATCACTCAACACTGTCAAAACTCATATTAAAAATATTTATATCAAATTGGACGTAAAAAACAGAGTCGAAGCACTGCAAAAAGTGAGTCTCAAATAAAAATATTTTTTCTTTTGTTTTTTTGTATTTTTGCACGGCGTTGGAGGTGTGGATTTGGATAACTTTATGTCAGTGTAGTGGTTTTTGGGTTGCATCTTTCTGTTTTTGGGGATATCTTGAATAATGGATAAATGGGGTATTTAATTTTTGTTTACACTAAGAGAGTATATGAAAAATAAGTCATTTTTTTTGTTTTTATTTCTTCTGGTCTTTGTTTCTTGCAAGGACAACGTGGATGAAATTGTTTTTCACAAACTTGATAAATACCGGTGGCAATATGAGCTGCCGAAGTTGACAAATTTTGTAGATTTAATGCCGGCAGTCGATAGTCTCGGAAATATTTATATCGTACAAGAGAGAAAAGGTAAAAGCAGCATCTTGCAATTGAGCAATGACGGAATGAAAAAAGGGCTATTTGATGAGGGAGGAAAGATAGATGCACGTCCGGTAGTGAAAGCCGGAAAATTATATTATCACACAAGCAATAATAAACTTTATTGCCGCAATATTGATGACGGCTCTTTTTCTTTCCAAATTGCCTCGCTTTGCAATACCAAAGTGTTTCTGTTGGGAGAAAATCGCCTGTATTTTTGTTCCAAAGGAATCGACAACAGTTTCCTATACGCATATTCTCTCTCCGGTATTCTCAAATGGAAGAAAAAATTAATAGACGATGGAGGAGGAGAACTGACAGTCATTCAAATGTCGATGGCTGAAAATAATATTTACATAGGCGCTCAACGGGAAAATGGTGATTTTGTGCTTCAAAAATTTATCCTGAATGGAATTCTTCCCGTGACTGCTTGGACATGGGAAGCACCCGTCTCTTATCAAGGCGATATGTTAAAAGAACTTGCGATTGATGATATGGGTTCTGTATATGTGGGACTTAATAATGGGACGACGAGTAAAATTTTTGCTATTTCGCCGGAAGGTAGTACCCTCTGGAGTGTTGCTACCAATAAAAACAACATCGAAAATATTACTTTGGACAAAGCCGGAAATTGTTATATCGCCGATTCTGTATGCTCGCGCATAAAAGATGGTGCAATCCAATGGAAAAGCAAAGGAGATCATCGTCTTAAATATGTTTCACATAAAGCTTCGGGTCCGGTCATATTATCGGATAATTCAATTTCATTTATTGATGAAAATCGTATCTTGACCAATGTTTCTGCAAACGATAGCATCAATTGGAATCAATTTATCAATGCGCACATCGTCTCGAAAGATGAACGGTTTCAGAAAATCTTCTTTAATCACAATGGAGAAGTTTTAGTTTCTACCAATAAAAGACTTATGGCATTTGACGGCGGAAATATTGTGTTTGACGAACAAATATGGCCTAAGTTGTACTATGATATGGGCAATACTGCCTGTAGGCAATAGTGTTTTTTGTTTCTACCTTCTGACTCCTCTAAAAAAGATTTACCGGATTTATATTTTTCCTACTTTTGCCCGGTAGATTGATAAAGTTCCTGAAAAAAGTTGAAGTTGTAATGAGTATGTCTCCTTCCTCGATTTCAACAAAAAATATGTTTTATGAAAAAACCAATTCTTAGTTTAATTTTTGTGATAATCTCTTCCTTATTGTTTTCTCAAACCGGTATTGATAGAAAAACAATTACAAAAAATTATAAGCGCCAATTGCTTCTTGATTTTGCCAAGGAGAAGTCCAAACAAGCAAAACTCGAAAAACAAAAAGCACTATCCTTATCAAGAAAAAATGCTTGGTTAGTTTACAAGGATGAGGATGGCAGCTTCAAGGAATTAATGAAAGTAAGTGAAGCCGGAACACCCATTTACAATACGACATACAATGTCAATGCATCGCGTTCTACACGCGCTAATACACTGAATAGCGGTGGTTTGCTCGGTTTGAGTCTCAATGGACAAAATATGACGGCGCATATCTGGGATGCCGGATTGGCTCTATCAAGTCATCAAGAGTATGATGGTCCCGGTGGTAGCAACCGGTTTTCCATCGGAGATGGTAGCAGTGGACTTCATTATCATTCTGCACATGTGACCGGAACGATTATTGCTTCGGGAGTATCTTCCAGTGCCAAAGGAATGGCTCCTTATGCCTATGCTGTTGGATATGAGTGGAATAATGATGTCTCGGAAGCCACCACTGCCGCCACCAACGGAATGCTTTTGTCCAATCATTCGTATGGATGGGATGTTAGTTCGTTGCCGGATTGGTATTTTGGTGCTTATGTCTCCGAATCCCGCGACTGGGACGTTTTGATGTACAATGCTCCATATTATCTGATGGTCGTATCAGCTGGAAATGAAGGAGATAATAATACCTGTAATGGAAATCCTTTGGATGGGAATTCATATTACGATAAGCTTTCCGGACATGCTACTTCCAAAAATAATCTTGTCGTAGCCAATGCACAAGATGCAAATGTCAATAGCAATGGCGATTTGGTTTCCGTTTCTATCAATTCGGGAAGCAGTGAGGGACCTACGGATGATTATCGTATCAAGCCGGATATTGCGGGAAATGGTACCTCGCTATATTCGACTTTCGAAGGCTCTTCATCCGAATATGGTTATTTGACAGGAACTTCTATGGCTTCTCCCAATGTGACCGGAACACTGCTTTTGTTGCAACAACACTATCATAATATCAACTCTACTTATATGAAAGCGGCTACACTCAAAGGTTTAGCTCTTCATACTGCGGATGATGCCGGTCCTAGCGGACCGGATGCTGTTTGGGGTTGGGGATTGATGAACGGCAAAGATGCTGCCAATGCTATCAGCAATAATGGCGTAGAATCATTGATTGAAGAACATACACTAAATCAGGGAAATACATTTACTACTACCGTGACCGCCGATGGGTCTCTGCCGCTTGAAGTCTCGATTTGTTGGACAGACCCTGCAGGCACCGCCAACGGAGGTAGTGCCAATAATACTACTCCGGTTTTGGTAAATGACCTTGACCTTCGGGTGACACAAGGTGGCAGCACCTATTACCCTTATCGTTTGACTTCTATTACGACCAACGGTACCGGAGACAATGTGGTCGATCCTTATGAAAAAGTAGCGGTAAATAGTGCCTCCGGAGTCTATACGATAACGGTGACACACAAAGGTAGTCTATCCGGTGGGAGTCAGGATTTTTCATTGATCATCACCGGCAAAGGTCCCGACGATTGCACTGCTGTCACTCCTTCCAATCTCACGGCATCGGATATTACCGGTACTACTGCTTTGCTGTCGTGGGATGATGTACCGGGAGCTTCTTATGATGTCAGATACAGGATCAACGGTTCTGCTGGCTGGTCTGAATTGTCCTCCGGCAGTGAATCATTGACTCTGTCGGGTCTCTCCTTATCTACACAATACGAAGTACAAGTGAGAAGTGTTTGTCCCGACCTTTCTACCTCCGCTTATTCATCTTCCATATATTTCACGACAGCTTCGGTAGCTTCAAGTAGTGCTACATATACTTTCGGAGACATTTCTACCGACAGAAATTTTACCGGCGCTTCAGGCTCTTCTTCTTGTCCCGGGACCCTGACCGTGACTATTCCGGATGAAGCTACGATCACCCGTGTAGATGTTTCTTATACGATGACTGCCATCAACAATGCATGGAAATCCGAACAACGTTCCCAATTGAGATGTGTTTCTGCCGGCGGTACAAGTGAAAGCTCTTTGTATGCCGGTTCGGGAAATCTGGAAGGTACTTATTCTTATTCGCGAACCAATCTTTCCATTGCCAATGGTGTAAACGGAGGCGGAGATATTCATTTTGAATTGCATGCCGGAAGAACTTGGGGAGGAAGTGACTGCGGTACTTCATACAATAAAGTTGATAACAATTCTTGGACTATTAGGGTCTATTATACCATTCCTGTTCCGGTTGCCGATTTTGATGCGGATATTCTTGTGCCCTCAATCGGGCAAAACGTCTCATTTACTGATGCTTCGCTCTACAGTCCTACTTCTTGGGCTTGGTCTTTTAGTCCCAATACGGTGACTTTTACCGGAGGAACTTCCGTCAACAGTCAAAATCCTCAACTTACGTTTAATGCTGCCGGCGATTATACCGTCTCTCTCACTGCCACCAATTCTTCGGGTGATGATACCGAAGTGAAAACAGATTATATTCACGTCGTCAATTGTTCTTATTGTTCATCCAATTCCAATAATGCCAGTGAAGAATGGATTAGCAATGTGACTTTCAATACGATTAATAATTCCATAAATTCAACCGACGGATATGAAGATTTCACTTCCATTTCCACTACGATTGCAAAAGGTAATACATACAATTTATCCGTGAGTTGTGATCAAGCCGGAAGTTGGACCGAACATATCTGGGCATTCTTTGATTGGAATAATGATTGTGATTTTACCGATCCCAATGAGGCTTATGATCTGGGTCAAGTATCGGCTCCGGGAACACGTACCATAAATATCATTGTTCCTTCGACTGCGGTAGTTGATATTTCACGCATGCGTATCTCATTGAAATATAATGGAGATCCTACTCCCTGTGAGGTGTTTAATTTTGGACAAGTGGAAGACTATACGATCGAAATTCAGGGTGCATGGGTCGAACATTTGGATATGAAAATCTTTCTTGAAGGACCTTTTGACGGTGCTAATATGAGCACCTCAATCAATGATCTCCTACCCCTCAATCAGCCTTTTAATGTCTCTCCTTGGAATTACAACGGGACGGAATCCGTTGCGGCAATTCCCAATAGTAATATTGTAGATTGGGTGTTGGTAGATCTTAGGGATGCCCCTTCGGTTGAGACTGCTACTCAAGCGACAAGCATAGTACGACAAGCGGCTTTTCTCCGAAATGACGGACGTATCGTGGATCTTTCGGGCAATATTATTTTGGATTTTAATATTATGATTGATAATAATTTATATGTTGCTGTCTTTCAGCGAAATCATATTCCTGTTATTACCGCCTCTTCTCCTGTCAAAATAGCCAGTGTATATAATTATAATTTTACCGATGCGGCAAATAAGGTGTATGGAGGTGACAATGGTCACAAAAACCTGGGCGGTGGAAAATGGGGAATGTTTTCCGGAAATGGAAATGCTGATAATACGATCGATATGAATGATCATAATCCGGTCTGGTCTGATAATGCTGCCAAAAGAGGATATTTCTATGGAGATTATAATCTTGATTCACAGGTAGATAACAAAGATAAAGATGAATTTTGGTATCCCAATCAGGGAAAAAACAGTCACGTTCCCAATTAGAATTATCACAATTTTAGTACAAACATATTTAATGATAAATTGTAAAAAGTGAATGAGATCGTTAGCCGGTATGCCGGTGGACAAAAGTCCAAGGAACTATTGAAATATTTTTGTACGGAAGGACGTTTGCGTGTACTTCTTCAAGGTTTGAAAGCTTCCGCTCAAGCTGTATTTGCCGCTTCGGTGATTAAAGAGATTTCAAAACATCATCTTTTTGTAATCTCAGACAAAGAGCGAGCGGCTTTTTTTTTCAATGACCTGCAGTATTTATTCGACGAAGTCGGAAAAGAAAACAATCAACAAGAGATCTTTTTTTTTCCGCATTCGTACAAAAAAAATATCCACCCCGATCATCAAGATAGTACCAATCTTTTGATGCGAATCGAAGTTCTCAAACGCTTGCAAAGCAAAAAGCGCAAAAGTATTATCGTTACATATCCGGCTGCATTGATAGAAAAAGTTGTTCAAAAACGGGTGCTTGTCAAAAATAGTATCTCACTTCGCAAAGGTGAAAATACTTCAATGGATGAGATCGAGCAAAAACTCGAAAAAAGTGGTTTTGAGTGGGTCGAATTTGTCTATGAACCCGGACAATATGCCGTCAGAGGTGGAATAATTGATGTGTTTTCTTATACGGATGATTATCCGTTTCGTATTGAGTTTTTTGATGATGAGATCGAATCCATACGAGCATTCAATCCTGTGGATCAACTCTCAATCAAATCCTATCAACAACTTACCATTGTTCCCAATGTGCTGGATAGGAGTATGATAAGTGATAGAATAAACTTCTTTGAATATCTTCCGCAAGACAGCGTATTGTGGTTTGAAAAAACTTCTTTCGGAGTCCGGAGGATGAGGTCGGAATATGAAATTGTATTGGAAAATACGGATGAGAAAGCAAACTTTGCCTCTCCTGAGGAAATTCGCAAAGACATTTTGAATTTTTCGACCATAGAGATGGACGAAAAGGCGATTTTTTCGCCGGAGGCAAAGACATTTTCTTTTGACACCCGTTTTCAACGTACGCTAAACCGTAATTTTGAGCTATTGCAAGAAAGCCTTCGTGAGCATAAAGAAAAACATTTACAAAATTATATCCTCTCGCCCAATCCTCATCAGTTGCAACGCATCAAAAATATACTTACAGACGTCAATCCTACGGTTGAAGATCCCTTTGTAATGATGAATATTGCACTTCACGAAGGATTTGTCGATGAAGAGCATAAACTTTCGGTTTATATCGATCATCAAATTTTTGGTCGTTATCACAAATTTCATCTTAAAAAACAGTTTAGCAATAAAGAAGTCATTTCGCTCAAAGAGTTGACGGGGCTTAAGCCCGGTGATTTTGTAACGCATATCGATCATGGTATCGGGCGTTTCGGAGGTTTGGAAAAAATCACCGTGAATGGTAAAGAGCAGGAGAGTATTCGCCTTATTTACAACGAGGGTGACTTATTATATGTCAGTATCCACTCCTTGCATCGCATCTCTAAATATACCGGCAAAGAAGGAACCGCTCCGCCTCTGCATCGCCTCGGTTCCAAAGTCTGGCAGAAGACCAAAGCGAAAACAAAAAGCCGGATCAAAGATATCGCAAAAGACCTGATAGAACTATATGCAAAACGCAAAGCTTCCAAAGGAATGCAATATTCGCCGGATACTTATCTTCAACATGAGTTGGAAGCTTCTTTTATCTATGAAGATACACCGGATCAAGTAAAAGCCACTCAAGACGTAAAGGCAGATATGGAAAAAGAGCATCCGATGGATCGTTTGGTATGTGGTGATGTAGGTTTTGGCAAGACAGAAGTCGCCATTCGTGCCGCCTTCAAAGCCGTTGCCGACAGCAAACAGGTTGCGGTATTGGTACCTACTACGATTTTGGCTTTGCAACATGCCAAAAGCTTTGCCGACAGGCTCAAAGAAATGCCTTGCAAGGTGGATTATATCAATCGGTTTAGAACTGCCAAAGAACAAAACCAAATCAAAAAAGACCTCAAAGACGGGAAAATTGACATTCTTATCGGAACTCATCGCCTCTTGGGCAGTGATATTGAATTTAAAGATCTGGGATTGGTGATTATTGATGAGGAACAGAAATTTGGGGTGGCAATGAAAGAAAAATTAAAAAAAATCAAAGTCAATGTTGATACCTTGACCTTGACGGCAACGCCGATACCGCGTACTTTGCAATTTTCGTTGATGGGCGCGCGCGATCTTTCGATTATCAATACTCCACCGCCCAATCGGTATCCGATTCAGACCGAATTGCACTCCTTCGGAGAAAAAATCATAAAAGATGCCATCTCTTTTGAACTCAATCGTGGCGGACAAGTATTTTTTGTTCACAATCGCGTACATAATATTGATGAAGTGGCAGCGATTGTCCGGAAATTTGTACCGGAAGCGACTATCGCAATCGGACACGGACAGATGGACGGGAAGAAATTGGAAAAGGTGATGCTTGATTTTATCAACGCTCGATTTGATATTTTGATTTCTACTACGATTGTCGAATCGGGACTGGATATTCCCAATGCCAATACCATCATTATCAATGATGCTCATAACTATGGATTGAGTGATTTGCATCAATTGCGTGGTAGGGTAGGGCGTAGCAATAAGAAGGCTTTTTGTTATCTATTGACACCGCCGGTGTCTTCTCTTTCTTCGGAAGCTCAAAAACGACTTCGTGCCATCGAAGAGTTTTCGGATCTGGGTAGTGGATTCAATATTGCAATGCGCGATTTGGATATTCGTGGAGCAGGCGATGTCTTGGGAGGTGAGCAGAGCGGGTTTATTTCCGATATCGGTTATGAAACCTATCAAAAAATCTTGGATGAGGCTATCGCCGAATTGAAGGAGAACGAATACAGGGAATTATACAAGGAAGAAAACCAAAATATGGAGTTTGTTCGTGATTGTCAGATAGATACGGATATGTCTATTCTTTTGCCGGACGAATATATCTCGGATATCGGCGAACGTCTGCGTATTTACAAAGAATTGGATGAATTGAAAGATGAAGATTCCTTGTCCCGCTATGTCACTCAGCTCAAAGATCGCTTCGGAACACTTCCACCGCAAACCTTAGAGCTTATCGATGCTTTGCGTTTGCGATGGACCGCAAAACAATTGGGAATCGAAAAAATCATTTTGAAAAAAAACAGGATGATCTGTTATTTTGTGAAAAATCAAGAATCCCCCTTTTATCAGTCGGATGACTTTGTCAAAATAATGCAGTACGTTCAACTTCACCCCCAAAATTGTATTATTCAAGAGAAAGCTGGCAAGCTAAGTTTACAATTTTATCAAATTTCTACCGTGAGCAAAGCCTTACAAATTTTGCGTGGAATATAAGCCATTGGGAAGCGGATTTTATGTTAGGGTCTGCTGAAAAAATCTCAAACAGGGAAAAAAAGAATGAGTTACGTAGATACATCAATAATAAAGTGCAAGGAAAATCAAAGCTTTCTCCAAAAAGTCTTGCATTTATTGTATTCTCAAAGAGGATGTTTTTGTTCCACAGAAGCACCTCCCTTTTCTAACTTGTTCAATTCGAAGTATATACATACATCATCATCTCACAAATCGAAAAATGAAAGCACTTCTATGATTTTCAGCAGACCCTATGTTATAATGTGAAAATTAATCTTATACAACAGACTTTTTGATGGAAGAAACGGGAACTTGTGCGAGATTTGTTTTATTGCTCCGCTTGTGAAATGAAATGCCGAACAAGCTAATAATCAAAGATACATTGTGGCAAGAAAAAAAAGTTTGAAAGTAATAGAATAATCCGGTCAAAAAACAAACAAATTCAAAAAAGTTACTTTTAGCGAAATTTTCATTTTTATTTATTCACAGATACAAAGGTATCATCGAATATCAAAAATTATAATTCTCATTCAAAATAATTCTTTTTATAAAAATTGCCTATTCTTTGACCGGGTTTTGTACAGGAGATTAGTTTTTAATCAACTTTGCAGATCGAACCTTATCTTTTTGTGTTATTGTAAGTATATAAACACCTTGTGGAAGTTCTGAAATATCCAAATAATCCATAATATTTTGATATTCGACAATCGTTTTTCCTTGCAGGTTTCTTATGTACAATTTATCTATCATACCTTCATCCAAATAAATTGTTTCTTGGGCGGGGTTGGGGAAAATATGAAAATTTGTTATTATGTTTTCGGCTATTGCACTGTTAGGATCGTATTCAAAACATCCCATATCTGGAGCAACTCCTATATATTCATCTTCATCCAGATCAACGGTTGTCACCGAACTTCCATAGGCATCCGTGATAGTCAAGAATGCTATTCCGGCATCGACACAAGGAGAATTTTCTTCGAGATGAAAGTCCCCGCCTGCGGCATCTACAAATTGGGGATTCACTTCAATATTGTTGCTTCCTTCGGCTCCATCGGGAAAAGGAGTATTGCAATAATTTATTTCGGCATAGCCAAAATCCAAGAATATATTATCACTATAAGCTCCCGAATTATTATAAACGATGGTATTGGTAAGAGAGGCATCCGAGAAAACAATATCCATAGCTCCACCGTCTCCGCCATCGGCATGATTGTCATAGAAAGTACAATTGGCAAAAACAATGCGTTCACAATAGGCTTCCACAAAAGCAGCACCGCCATTGGAATAGTTGGTTGCATTTCCTACAAAAAGACTTCCGTTGATGCGTGTGTCATGGCAACCGTAAAGGCAGATGCCACCTCCTCCGTACAACACGGTATTATTTTTGAAAATACAATCTTCGATGAGTGCTCCGTCGTCGCCGGTCAGTTTGATTGCTCCACCTTCTCCATAGGCATGATTAGCGATAAAAGTACAACGCAATATTTGGGTGGAAGAAGAAGTATTAAGTCCGTAGATAGCACCTCCCATTCCATTTTCTTCGGCGATAGCTTCATTGTTCTCAAATATACAATCTTCGATGATTACATCGCTGTTATTCAACATTATTGCTCCACCGTGCATGCTTGGGAAGCTGCTTCCGGAGGTTTTTCCATATTCGATTTTGCAAAATTGCAAATGACTTCCACTTGACGAAGCATTAAACCGGAGTCCGTGCCATGCCGTTTGAAGATTGTCTGTAGTGAAAACAATCATAGCATTTGCACTTCCGGATGCTTGCAGATTTCCATTTATCGAAAACTTATAATACGCTTGGAAATTTACTTCCACACCAGCTTCTATGGTTAATGTTTGTCCGTTGGGAACTACAATATCACCGGTCACTTCATACGGAGAATTGTCCAGCGTCCAAGAACCGGATTGAGTACCACTGACAGATGTTTGAGCCATTAAGCCGGCACATAAAATACTAAAAATAAAGGTCAAAAATTTTTTCATCTCTTGTCTATTTATTATACAATTTATTCACCGCAAAGATATAAAAAGTTATATCCACGATAAGGTTTTTTTCAAAGTTTCTTTCTGATCGGTAATAAAACTATCCAAAACAATAAAAAATGGAAATATAATTTCACAAAACGAACAAATTTCCGCTTTGATTCAAAATTTTCGAGAGGAAGATAGTCTTTCCGATTGGGGATTTGATGTCGGGTGCTGTGTGGCGCTTAAAACTTGTTTATTAGGCACAAGCATTATTTTTTTATTATGCTATAACAAATTTATCCTCAATAATGTTAGGATATTCTTGCCAGATTTTTCCGTCAAGTTCTTTCCCATTTAATTTTTTATTCCTTTTTACTTTATCAGCTCCCCAAGTTCCCCATTGTTTAAAGAAAAAGGCAATATTATTTTCTTTACATTGTCTTTTGATATTTACAACCCATTCTTTTTCCATAGGTCTGGCTTTGGGGCCGCTTTCACCACCAACGATTACCCAATCAATATTTGTCAAGTCAAATTCACCTAAATCCTCCAACAAAGGTTCAATAGACAAGAATAAAACGCTGGCTTTGAGTTGTCTTAAATAATCAATTCTTGGTAATCCTTCTTTTTTATTTTCAACCGTTACTCCTAGCCATATATTGTCTGGAATTATCTTGTCATAAAAGTATTCAAACATTTTATCGGCTCTTTTAGTAAGTATTTGATAGGTGTGGTGCGGTGTTTTTCTAATAACTTCAAAAATTTTATCTAAATAATCAGAAGGCATATCTTGATGAAAAAGATCACTCATTGAATTAACAAAGTAAACCGTTGGTTTTTTTCTTTTCAGGGGTTCATTTAACCTTTCAGGAACAATACTAAATTGAAACCCGTTTTCATATCCTCTAACACCTATGGCTTTTAGTCGAATAGCCATTGTTTCGGCATAACAATTTTTGCAACCGGCACTTATTTTAGTACAACCGGCTGTAGGGTTCCAAGTCTGTTCTGTCCATTCTATTTTATGTTTGCTAGCCATAGCTATATCCTTTTTATTTGATATGTTTCTTTTATTCGATGAATATTTGTTGATTGCTTGTTAAATTTCCCTATTATTTCTATTTTCTTATCATTCATTAGCTTTTGAACAACTTCTGTAAATAATTTAGGTTCACAACCTTTTGATAAAATGTATTTTAGACCTGATTTATTATCATAGAGTTTTCTTGATAAAATTAAATTTTCTATTTCTTTTGAAACAGTATCTTTTTTCACATTTTCACCAAGTTGTGCAAATAATGTTCCTTCTTCATAGTTGTTATCAATATTAAAGTTTGCTTCACCTGAAAGTTTATCGTGATGCCAGCAAACTTTTAAAAATTTCTCCATACCAAGTGTATGATTTGAACCGAAAATAAGTCCATAATAATTTGCTCCTTTTTTGATAGAGAAATGATGTAAATAATACTCCTTTCCATTTGGAATAAGTCCTTTAAAATATTCTGCTACGGCTCTGTGTATTTCTTTTGTTCCTTTGTCATCAAATTCAATTTTTGTAGTATCAATATGCATTTTAGTATTAGGGTGCTCTCTGAAACGTCTGATGAATGATGATGAAATGAAGAAAATAAAATCTGTTTTGGGAAATGAAATTAATTGCTTAAATACATCCTCATTAATTTGACTAAAACCATATTGGTCAAGTAAAACAAATTTTGCAACATCTTTATTTTCAAATACTTTTTTTAGAGAAGCATTGCCAAACAATTCTTGAAAATCATAATTTAAAATATGATAATCATAAATACATTTAGAACAGTTGTTATCAATTTCACATTGCCTGATAAATGCATCTGTATTTTGTTGCAATTTATTACTTTTTCTAGCTTG
>CAZLTF010000298.1:0-2579 GCA_964562195.1 uncultured Bacteroidales bacterium
AACAACAGTTGTAAGTATTGCAGAACCAATTCCAATCCAATTAATTGAAGTAAAATTTACCATCCTTCCCACTCCATTTTAAGTTTCTCTTCACGTTTCAAAGTTTGTCCAGACCCGGATAATTTCTTAAGCCCTTTAACATGGGACGCATTCAAATGACGTACAAAAACGCCTCGAAGAGTTAAATCCATTTTAATTTTTCCAGTGAACGTTTGTATTCCCCCTTGTTCATAATAAAGGTCCATATATTGTGTATTTATTAGAATTTATTTGACAGTTCGTAATAATAGTTTTAGAAAAGCAATATGTGGCTGAAAATAACTTTATATAGTAAAAAATAAACCCTATCTTTTAAATTTATTTTTTTCTTGACCTTTTCTTTGAAAATATCTTATTATATTCAACAATATGCAAATATTTTAATGCCTTCTTTTTTGATTATGAGCTATTCACTGGAATTCGATCCAGCCAATAATATCCTCAGGTTAAACGGAACCCTTGTTTCCCTGCACTGTCATCATTTCAATTGCGGACTTTTGAATGCAATCGAGCACATTACTGAATTTGATGGAAGAAAGCTCTTTGTAACCACAGCAGCCCAGGAATTTTATAAGAACTTCAAAAAGATAATCCAAGGCAAGGGGCTATACCCAAATGAAGCCCTTGCACAGGCCACTGAGCTTTACAGGTTTATGGGGCTTGGAAGGATAGATCTATCTGGTCTTGATGAGGATGGGGGAAGGGCCATTTCAGATTCCTCATACTATGTAGTTGCATGGTTGGCGAAATATGGCCGCAGGAGTGAACCAGTGTGCTTTCTCACCCGTGGTTTTATCTCTGGTATCTTGGCTGCAATCTATGACAGAGTTCCTGAGGAATACGAGACCATTGAGACAAGGTGCATGATCATGGGAGAGGATCTTTGCGAATTTTCTGTGAACAGAACCAGTTATGGCGGTTGATGTCCATAAGATCATTGAGCTTGCCCTTCGGCTTCCCATTCAGAGCAATGAACGGGGGATAATGGCTGCCTTTGGGATCTATGCGGCCATGAATTTCAATGAGTTCTATTTCAGGCTTGTATCGCAGGTCATCAGGATGGTGGAAGATGATCAGGCCAGGCATATTGAACAGATGCTATATCAGGCAGTGTTGGAGTGTGCCTATCACACTTTTCATGGGGCAAGGACCTCTATGCACTGGCTCCAGTACATTCAGCCCATGATAAAGACACCAGAAGATGAGGTTCATGCACTAGTGGCCTTTACTAACATCTTTGGCATTGGATACATAGAGGTTGAGGAACTGGTCCCGGGTGAAAGGCTGGTTACCCGAGTTAGGAACGCCTATGATCCAGGTCGCTATCTGGAGGAATATGGTCCTCAGAAAAAGGGCCGCTGTTACATGTTTAATGCATGTACAGCAGCATATATGGATCTTGTATATGGTAATTCCTATCCGTATGGAATGGGGACCTTTGTGTCTACCGAGGTCAAATGTCGGTCAATGGGGGATTCAGTATGTAGGTTCGTAGCCACATTGG
Source organism: uncultured Bacteroidales bacterium (assembly GCA_964562195.1). Lineage (GTDB taxonomy): Bacteria > Bacteroidota > Bacteroidia > Bacteroidales > S143-32 > S143-32. The sequence goes on from CAZLTF010000298.1 coordinate 1,544, forward strand.
GAGGCCATGATGAATCCTCAAGATCCCTTGGTTAACCTGGCAAAGACAATCGTGCTTCGAAACGGTAAGGAGGACGAATCAGAGTCAGATCATCCCGGTAAGGATTTTAAGTGGTCCTCTGAGATACATGCTTCACGGATTTTGAATGCCCTTCCTGACGCGGTGTTCGCAACTGATCAGCAGACACGAATCACCTTCTTTAATCAGGCAGCATCTGTCATAACTGGCTTCAGGCCTAATGAGGCCTATGGGATGTACTGCAAAGATGTCTTAAAGTCAGGGATCTGTGACACCAGCTGCCCTGTCAAGAGAGCACTTGAATCCAAAAGGAACATTTTCAATGTTGAGACCACTGTTCACTCTGCTGGTGGAAAGACATTTGACATATTGATAAGCGCAGCCTTAATCATTTCTGATCAAGGCGAGATACTCGGGTATCTCCACATATTCAGAGACATAACAGCGGTCAAGGAGATCATGACCCAGCTTTCACAGAGAAACATTGAGCTTGATAGGACCATAAGTGAGCTCAAGAAGACTCAGGCACAGTTGATTCACGCCCAAAAGATGGAGTCAATGGGTCTATTAGCTGGAGGGATAGCACACGATTTCAATAACTTGCTAAGCGGAATTCTTGGATATGCATCCCTTTTGAAGGTCAAGATAGACAAGGGAAGTCCGCTTTTTTCCTATGTTGATATCATAGAAAAATCCGCCCTCAAGGCATCAAAGCTAACAAAACAGCTTCTTAACTTCAGTAAGGGTGGAAAGTGTCATCTAGAGGTTGTGGAAGTGAACAGGGTCATAGAAGAGACCCTGAACATACTGGAACGGACCATCAGCAAAAAGATCAACATACAAAAGCACCTCTATCCCGGGCTTGGCAACATTGAGGCAGACCGGTCCCAGCTTGAACAGGTGCTCATGAACCTGTGTATCAATGCCTGTGATGCCATGCCTAATGGTGGAAAGCTTTCCATAGTCACAGAGAACATATACATGAAGGGTCAATGTCCTGGCCCTTTTCTAAAGGCAG
>CAZLTF010000299.1:0-3124 GCA_964562195.1 uncultured Bacteroidales bacterium
ATACTTATGAAGAATAATATTGTTTTATAAGAAATGTGATATTTTGAAGATGAATTCTTCATTATTATATTGGTAATATGCACATATTTTACACCGAAAAAGGAAAGGGAGAGATAATAAAGCACACTTATTCAATGAAAACAAGTGTTCAATTGGATGTAAAAAATATGCCAATGTGATAAGGTAGGGGCTGCTGAAAATCACAGAAGTCCCTTCATTTTTTCATTTGTGAAATGATGATGTATGAGTCCGGTCAAAGAAAGGACAATTTTCATAAAAAGAAATATCGCCAAAAGAAACTTTTTTGAATTTGACCGGACTCATTACTGATATGTCTGCGTAATTTATTGTTTTTTCACGTATTTGAGAGCTTGTTGGCAGACCCTAACTACCCAAAGTAGCCACCATCACCGCTTTAATGGTATGCAATCTGTTTTCCGCTTCATCAAATACGATAGAAGCTTCGCTTTCAAATACGTCTTCGCTTACTTCCATAGCATCAATGCCAAATTTTTGATACACTTCTTCGCCGATTACGGTATCCCTGTTGTGAAAAGCAGGAAGGCAGTGCATAAATTTTGTTTTTGCATTTCCGGTAGCTTGCATCATTGCCGTATTCACTTGATAATCCTTCAATAGGTTGATACGTTGTTTCCAAACTTCTTCCGGTTCTCCCATTGAGACCCATACATCGGTATAGATAAAGTCAACTCCTCTTACACCTTCTTCAATATTGGAAGTAAGTGTGATTTTTGCACCGGTTTTTTTTGCAATTTCGTTGGCTTGTGCTACTAAGCCGGCTTCCGGCAATACTTCTTCCGGAGCTACCGCTCGAAAGTCCATTCCCATTTTCGCTGCACCGATCAGAAGAGAGTTTCCCATATTATTGCGGGCATCGCCCACATAAGCAAATGAGATTTGATGTAAGGGTTTGTCACTATGTTCCATCATAGTGAGAAAATCGGCTAAAATTTGGGTTGGATGATATTCATTTGTAAGACCATTCCATACCGGAACACCTGCATACTCGCCCAGAATTTCTACTTTCTCTTGTCCGAAGCCGCGATATTCGATACCATCATACATTCTACCGAGAACACGAGCGGTGTCCTTCATAGTTTCTTTTTTGCCAATCTGTGAACCACTGGGTCCGAGATAGGTAACCTTAGCTCCTTGATCGTGGGCTGCCACCTCAAATGCGCAACGCGTCCGGGTAGAAGCTTTTTCGAAGATCAAAGCAATGTTTTTGCCTTTTAACCTTTGCTGTTCCGTGCCTGCATATTTTGCTTTTTTGAGATCAGCGGATAAGTCCAGCATAAACTTGATTTCTTTTGGGGTAAAATCCAATAGTTTTAGAAAATTTCTGTTTCTTAAATTGAATGCCATAATTATCTATTATTTTGATGTTTATATTATGAAATTACGATTCTTGTCCCACCGTTGTCCACACCGAGAAGGGTGGTTTTGGTGATGATAGCATCTTTGCCGGTATTTTCTACAAATTCTACAGCGGCGCGCACTTTCGGTTCCATACTGCCTTTCCCGAATTGGCCTCCGGCGAGATATTCTTTGGCTTGCATAACCGTCATTTTGTCAATGGCTTTTTCTTGAGGAGTACCATAGTCAAGAAAAACTTTCGGGACATCCGTCAAAATAAATAATTTGTCAGCCCCGATTTGTCGTGCCAACAGAGAAGAAGCCAAATCCTTATCAATAACGGCATCAATGCCTTCCACCTTTTTGCCTTCGGCATAAATAACAGGAATACCTCCGCCTCCTACTGTGATGACAATTTTCCCGTTTCTTGCCATTTGTTCGATAGACTGCGTGTTGCTTATCGCTATTGGCTTTGGTGAAGCAACTACTTTTCTCCAACCACCCCGGTTTTTATCTTCTACATACGTATCGGAACTTATTTTCATAAATTCTTTTGCTTCTTCCGCAGAATAATATGGACCTATCGGCTTGGTAGGAGCGTGAAAGGCGGGGTCTTCTTTGTTGACGACTACTTGTGTCACCAGGGTGATGATATCGGTGTGAATGTCATATTGTGTGAAGATATTGCGCAATTGTTGCTCCAATAAATATCCGATAAATCCCTGAGAATAAGCTACTAATATATCCAGTGGCATTGCCGGTAAGCCATTGTTTTTTTGTCCTGCTGCATCCGACAATAAAATATTGCCAACCTGGGGACCATTGCCATGAGTTAATACCAAATTATAGTCATTGATAATAAGTTTGAGCAAATTCTTTAATGCCTCACTGGCGTTTTGCTTTTGTTCTTCTATAGTGCCTTTTTGCCCGCTTAACAAAAGCGCATTTCCACCAAAGGCTACTACTGCTAATTTTTTCATACACTATTATTTTGTTGCTATTAAACCAATAAATATTTCAAAAGTTGCTTCACCTTCCAAAAAATCAAAATCATTTTTCTGCGAATGATCATCTCAATTTTTGAGTAAAAAAGGGGGGGAAGGGCTGCCCTTTTATCTCTCTCTTATGAGGCTGCGAAAGTAGAGATAATTTTGATATGCGATAAAAGAAATTTATGCAATTATTTTTTTTGTTATTTTTGCCGTCTATGAAAAAGAAATTGCCGAAGGTTATCGGGCTACGGATTTTGCTGATAGGATGGTTTCTTCATCTGTTGTTGATAGGTCCTTATCAGATTGTTGTTGCCTTGCAGGGAATTCCCGAATTATTGCGAGTCAAAGAGAATTCGATAAGTTTCAATTCTGCAAGGGATGATTCAGATATTGCGGATGAAAACCAAAAGAAGGAAGGTGCTGAGAGCAAGCGTTCGTATCCGGGGCAGGATTCTGTTTTTGCCAAACAGGACTCCAGTCTTATTCATTCTCCGGATATGACCGGAAAAGATGATGAAAGTAGATTTGTTGTCAAAAAAAACATCAATGAGTCAAATACCAAGTTCTTTTGGTTTATGGTGTTGATAAGCATAGGTCTTCATATAATAATGTATAGGCCTTTGAAGAAATTCTTTAAGGCATTGCGCAAAGAGCATCCGGTAGATGAACAGCAAAAACGTAAGTTGCAACGCCAAATCCATCGTGTCCCGATGCTTCATACAGCTATTTTTGCCTTGCCTCTCGTAGTCGAGAAA
>CAZLTF010000300.1:0-2023 GCA_964562195.1 uncultured Bacteroidales bacterium
TCATCCGAGGTGTCAAAATATGTACCACTATTAACAAAATTCGTATTTATAATGTCAACATCATAGCCAATAGAATACAGGTAAGAGGAAAAAAAATCACAATCTGTGAAGTTCAGATTATTATCCAATGAATAAATAAAAGAATTAGCATTGAAGTTGGTATTTGTACAACTAAAATTCTCTGAGTTGGCATTAATTGCCAAATAAATATTATTAAAATCAGCACCATCACCCACTTCGATATTCTCACCTTTGAAAATAATATAGGCGATAGGGGAGAGCAAAGCATTGTTGTGAAAGCTCATATTAGTTCCGAAGTGAAGGTTACTATTGGCTTGAGCTTCAAATACGGCAAAGTTTTCGGGATTGTCGGGTTCGAAGGAACCATCCCATATAAACTCGGGGACGGAGTTATCATAAGGATTATCATTGAGATTGAAATACAATTCGGTATTGTTTTCAAAATCTAGCGATACTCCCTCGTCGATGCTTAATATAGCGTCTAAAATGTACGCACGAGAAGGCAAGGTCTCATCTACCGTAATATGCCCACTCAATCCCGCCATAGTCAATAGATCATCCGTAAAAGGTATCTCATCAATCTGAACAGGAGTATAAGGATCCGGATCGGGTACCGGCGGAGTACTAAAATAGCTGGATGTCCAACAGTTCATATCATTGGCGTAGCCAAAAGCCTCTCCCATCTGAATAAAGCCGTCGCCGTCATCATCCAGATTATTGTCTCCCGGATGCCCGGGGATTACTGTGGCATAAGGAAAACCACCATCATTTTCAAAACCAAGAGCAATAGGGTAATAATCCCAAGGGCTTTCCGTATGTGGCAAATACCCTCTGGCGGCACTTGCCCAATAGAAAAGCTGTTCGCTATATTTTCCACTACTCATATACAGTTCTGCATAATTAGCTTGTCCGGAAGCGGTAGAGCCGGTAAGATAGCGATTTTGGCAGAGTGCGTTGGTGCCGTTAGCTTCAAAATAGCTCATCACATCCTCGGCGGAGTTGAGATCAAAATTGAATATCATCTGTCCGCAATCAATATCGGTAAATAGTCCGGCTACAAGTTCGGCAGACTGCAATATCGCCGTATTTTCATCTATCGGAAATGCCATCCCAGGGAAACCAAACTCAGTACATACCGGCACTCCGGTAAAAAATACCGCCAACTGATCCCCATGCCCCAAGCTACCACTGAGAGCGGTGAGGGTGCTCTGGATATTGCTGTAGGTGGCGGGTCCGTCTATGTCGTCTTCACTTCCATCACCATCTAAGTCATTTTGATAAGGTTGTATCCCACTATTTCCGTCCCAGCTATACAATACTATAATATTTTCTTTCTGGTAATTGTAAGACTGCAATAGTACATTGTACATAAGAGAAGTATTATACCAATTGCGGGCATTATCGATAGAGACAATAATCAGAGCGTGGTTGTAATTGCTCTGTACTTTTTCGGGATTGGGGACGAAAGCAGTGCTTTCCATAGCGATAGGATCGGGTCTAACTGCCTAAGAGATTTCTTCATAATCAGCAGATAAACCTTTTGGATATATCTCTACATCATTGACCGTATAAGAGCCATCGACTGTATTCACATAAACAAGTCGGCAGGAATGATACCACGAAGCAAAAGGATTGTCGTTAATAAAGAATATCCAACTGTCTGCATAAGGGTTGCTTAAAGTGACGTTATCAATCAGTTCCTCATCAAGGCTCTGACTAACATAGGAAGAGTACACATCTACCTTATCAAGATCCTCATCAACGATAGTGTTGAGAATAAGATTATTGGCTTGTGTTCTTGTAAATTGTGAATAAACACTATTTACCATTAGAATTAATGTTATTAGTAATAACATTTTGGGTACTTTTGTTAAAGTTTTCATTGTTTTTTAAACTTTTTAATGAATATTAATATTTAATTAACTTAAAACAATGTAGAACGTCTTTGTTTGTCTTAAGACAAGCGATGTAGGAACCGGGACTGCAGGCGTGGTTGTTTTTG
>CAZLTF010000301.1:0-1590 GCA_964562195.1 uncultured Bacteroidales bacterium
TGCGAGCGATTTTTTCTATCTCATAAAAGGATTCAATTCGCGATTTGGACTTATGGGTTCGTGCTTTGGGTTGACGTCGCATCCACTCAAGCTCCTTGCGATAAAGGTTGCGGGCTTTTTCTATTTCGGTTTGTTCTTTGATCAGGCGTTCAGCTTTCTTTTCCAAGAAAAATTCATAATTCCCATGATAATGATAAAGCTGCTGATTGTCAATCTCCAATACTTCATTGCTTATGGCATCCAAAAAATAACGATCATGAGTGACCATCAAAATAGCTTGCTTTTGTTTGTTAAGATACTCTTCGAGCCATTCTATCGTCTTAATATCAAGATGATTGGTCGGTTCGTCAAGAATTAGAAGATCATTTTTATCAATTAATATTGAGGCAATAGCCAGTTTCTTTCGTTGCCCTCCGGAGAGTGTAGCAACCTTTTGTTCAAGGTTGTGAAGATTGAGTTTAAAAAGAATCTCTTTGATCTTGCTACCATAGTCCCAAGCACTATGATAATCCATCAATTGAGTAAACTCATTGAGCTTCTCCTCATTGGATTTACTAAAATCTTTTTCATAATTGTCGAGAGCATTATGATAGCCGCGTATGACTTGCATTACCTTATTCTCCGAGTGAAACAAAACCTCTTCGATCGTATGCGATTCATCAAATTTGGGATTTTGGGATAAAAATCCAATTCTTAATCCACTTCTTTTTTTGACTTCTCCCGTATCGGGAATATCATTTCCTACCAAAATATGGAGCAAAGTCGTTTTTCCTGTTCCATTGCGAGCTACGAGTGCTATTTTTTGTCCTTCATTGATACCGAAGCTAATTTCTTTAAACAATGCTTGCTCTCCCCAAGTCTTACTAAGATTGATTGCCGTTAGATAATTTATTGCCATATCCTATTTTTCAGATGGCAAAATTATCAAATTTTAGGATGATAACAATATCATATTTCCTGTGGCTTATACTCTTTCAAAAACTACCAAGATCAAATAAACACATATTTTAACGATGGGTAATCCGGCGACTATTAAGAAATAAAATCTATCTTTAGTTCCTATTTAACATATCGAGAAGTGTATTCAATTATTAAGTGCCGTGATATACGAATTCCGTGATCCAAACAAGCCATTGAATATCCTCAGCGTAATAATTAAGCGTATTTTGACGTAAGTCAATGCCATTTTCATCACATCCATATATTAGGAACACTCACAATTATCTCAGCACTAAATCACACACACCTAATATTCAACAACTTACATATTACTTACAAAGTGCCAACAAAAATAACTGCATTCAAAAATGACACATTTCTCAAAATGAAAATAATAATATATTTGCAAAAATTTAGATTGGCAGACAACTTTCTACACTTTCAGTTGTCATTTGAATGTTCGTAATCTATTAAATTGAATTTATACATAGTTTATATGAAAAAGTTTATACGTTACATTTTTCTTTTTTTTCTCTCCGTTTTTCTTTCAACAATGACCTATGGTCAAATAGGAATATCCGTGGGTGTTTCTGCTGACGATTTAGTTGAGAATATTGTAGGTGATGGTGTAGTTTATTCCAATGCCACCAT
>CAZLTF010000302.1:0-7197 GCA_964562195.1 uncultured Bacteroidales bacterium
TGTTGGTTTATATTTTTTTAGTGCCATGACCTAAATTTAAATGTTACTATAAAAATCGATTAATTGTCCTTCGGCTAAAGTCACAACTGCTTTTTTGAAAGCTTTTGTTCTACCTTTTTGAACACTTGTCTTAGTGTATCTTGTTTTATTTCTACCAGGATAATTCATTGTATTGACAGAAATAACATCTACATCATAAAGGCTTTCAAGTGCTTTTTTGATTTCAATTTTATTTGATTTTCTATCAACAATGAAGGCATATTGATTCAACTTTTCGCCTTTCTCAGTCATTTTTTCCGTAACTACCGGTTTAATAATTATATTCATTCTTCTTCGTTTTTAGCAGTATGAATTTTTTCAATTATTTCTAAAGAATTTTCGGTAATTAATACTTGATTTGCATTTAGCAGATCGTACGTATTTATTGTTTCCGCTTTTAAGATTTTGACTTTTGGTATATTTCTCAGGGAGAGATATACATTTGGTTCTACGGTATCAAGTACAAGTAGAACTTTTTTATTTTGCAATCCAAAATCGTTCAAAACTTGAATAAAATTCTTTGTTTTGGGTTGATCAAAAGAAAAAGATTCTATCACCGTTATTTCATTATCCTTAGCTTTGTAGGACAGGGCAGAAATACGGGCTAATTTTTTTACTTTTTTATTTACTTTTAATCTATACTCGTGAGGACGAGGTCCAAAGATTCTACCACCGCCACGGAATAAAGGGTTTTTGATGTCCCCAAAACGTGCGGTACCTGTTCCTTTTTGTTTTTTTACTTTTCGAGTGCTTCCTCTTACTTCGCTTCTTTCTCTTGCACTATGAGTTCCCTGTCTTTTGTTAGCTTGGATTTGTTTCACATCCAAATAGATAGCGTGATCATTGGGTTCGATCCCAAAAACTTTGCTACTAAGGCTAACGGTACGACCGGTTTCTTTACCTTTGATATTATATACTGCTAACTCCATCTTTCTATTTTTACAATTGTACCATTTGGACCTGGGACAGACCCTTTAACAACAATAATATTTTTATCTGCAAATACTTGCATAATTTTGAGGTTTAAAGCTTTGACTTTATGACCGCCAGTTTGACCGGCCATTCTCATCCCTTTGAAAACACGGGAAGGGTCGGAAGAAGCACCGATAGAACCGGGAGCTCTTAGACGATTATGTTGTCCGTGAGTCGCATCATTAACACCTCTAAAATTATATCTTTTTACGACCCCTTGGAAACCTTTTCCTTTGGCGTAAGCAGAAACATCTACAAATTCACCTTCAACAAATTCAGTAACATCAACAATATCTCCAAATTTCTTTTTATGGCCTGCCTCAAAACGGGAGAATTCCATAAGTGTTTTTTTGGGGGTTACGCCGGCTTTACTAAAATGTCCAAACAAAGCTTTGGTAGTATGTTTTTCGGTTTTCTCACCGTAAGCAAGTTGAATAGCTTCATAACCATCTACTTCCTTTGTTCTTACTTGTGTTACTACACAAGGACCTGCTTCGATGACTGTCACGGGAATATTTTTCCCGTCAGCGTCATAAATACTGGTCATTCCAATTTTCTTTCCTATCAATCCAGACATGATCTATGCTATTTTCTTGTTGATATAATTACACTTTAATTTCAACTTCAACTCCACTTGGCAATTCAAGTTTCATCAGAGCATCAATAGTTTTTGTAGAACTACTATAAATATCTAGTAATCTTCTATAAGAACTAAGTTCAAATTGTTCACGGGATTCTTTATTTACAAATGTAGATTTGTTTACCGTGATAATTCTTTTTCTTGTTGGCAATGGAATAGGACCTGTAACGACTGCTCCTGTACCTCTGATTGCCTTTACGATTTTCTCGCTTGATTTATCTATCAAGTTGTGATCGTACGATTTCAATTTTATTCTGATTTTCTGACTCACTTTACAATAATTTTTATTAAACTACAGTGAATAACCGCGTACTTTTTTGATTATTTCTTCTTTTATATCTTCGGGCACTGCCGAATAATGTGAAAATTCAAGACTTGAATTTCCTCTACCTGATGTCAATGATCTCAATCTGGTAACATATCCAAACATTTGTGCCAAAGGAACTTTACAAGTGATAACTTGCATTCCATTTTTTATCGAAACATTTTCGATTATTGCTCTTCTTCTATTTAGGTCACCCGTAACCTCACCGAGATATTCATCCGGCAATATTACTTCCAAAGCCATAATGGGCTCAAGTAAAACGGGATTTGCTTTGGGTGTTGCATGGCGAAATGCCATAGAGGCTGCCGATTCAAAAGAGAGGTTGTCACTATCCACAGCATGGAAAGAACCGTCTATCAAACGGACTTTGATGCTCTCGTAAGGGAATCCGAGAATAGAACCGTTTTTCATAGCATTCTCGAAGCCTTTTTTGACAGCGGGAATAAATTCGCGAGGGATATTTCCACCTTTGACTTCATCAATAAACTCAACTCCTTCAAAGCCATCCGAAGCGGGTGATATTTCGACGATAATATCTGCAAATTTTCCTCTACCACCGCTTTGTTTTTTATAAACTTCGCGATGTGTTACAGTTCCTGTAATTGCTTCTTTGTATGCTACTGAGGGCTGACCTTTGTTCACTTCTACGCCAAATTCTCTATCAATTCTATCGACCAGAATATCAAGATGTAGCTCACCCATTCCGCTTATCACATTTTGTCCGGTAGCTTCGTCATATTTGACGGTGAAAGTAGGATCTTCTTCCATCAATTTTTGCAAAGCAATACCGAGCTTATCGATATCATCTTTCTTTTTGGGTTCTATTGCCAAACGTATTACGGGAGTAGGGAAAGAGATGTTTTCGAGTACTATAGGGGATTTGATATCTGCTAATGTATCTCCTGTTCGGATTTTTTTGAAACCAACTGCAGCGGCGATATCACCGGCTTCAACTTTCGTCAAAGCTTTTCTTTTGTTGGCATGCATTTGCATAAGTTTCATTATGCGTTCTTTTTTGCCGGTATTGACATTCAGAACAGTATCTCCGACATTCAAGGTACCTGAGTACACTCTAAAGAAAGCTAATTTTCCGGCATAAGGGTCATTTGCAATTTTAAAAGCAAGGGCGGAAAAAGGTTCGGATGCTTTCGGCTTGCGTATTTCTTCTTCTTCTGTGTGTGGGTGAGTACCGATCATATCAGGCATATCCACGGGAGAGGGCAAATAATTGATAATCGCATCCAACAACAATTGGACTCCTTTGTTTTGCAAAGCAGTACCGACCAACACCGGGACGATACGATTTTCGAGCGTTGCTTTGCGAATATGGTGCATCATCTCATCAGCCGTAATAGAATTGTGATCTTCCATAAATTTCTCAAACAATTCTTCATCTTCTTCGGCTGTACCTTCGACCAGTGCGGTACGATATTCATCCACGATATCAAGCATATCTTCGGGAATAGGAATTTCGTGATAGACTTTACCCATATCCGTTTGTTCCCATTCGTATCCGACATTTTTGATCAAATCCACGACACCATTAAATTCTTCTTCATCGCCGATGGGCAATTGAATCGGAATAGCAGTAGCGCCTAAGCGTTCTTTGATTTCATCCAATACTTTGTAAAAATCAGCTCCCGTGCGATCCATTTTATTAACGAATGCCAATCTGGGAACTTTATATTTATCAGCTTGTCTCCAAACTGTTTCGGATTGTGGTTCGACACCACCTACGGCGCAAAATACGGCGACTGCTCCGTCCAAGACCCTCAAAGATCTTTCCACTTCAACAGTAAAATCAACGTGACCGGGAGTGTCGATAATATTAATCCTGTGTTCTTTATTATTTAATTTCCAAAAGATAGTCGTAGCGGCAGAGGTAATTGTGATTCCTCTTTCTTGCTCCTGCACCATCCAGTCCATAGTAGCGTTACCGTGATGAACTTCACCGATTTTGTGACTAATACCGGCATAATACAAGATTCGCTCGGTAACGGTTGTTTTACCGGCGTCTATATGGGCCATAATCCCAATATTTCTTGTATATTTTAAATCCATTGCCATACTTTCTCGCTCCTATCTCAATTAAAATCTAAAATGTGAAAATGCTTTGTTGGCATCTGCCATTCTATGAATTTCTTCTTTTCTTTTGAATGCAGCTCCTTCTTCTTTGAAAGCAGCGATAATCTCAGCGGCTAAATTTTTTGCCATTGATTTATCATTTCTTTTGCGAGCAGCTTTAATCATTCCCTTCATCGCGATAGATTCTTTTCTTTCCACGCGAATTTCCATAGGGATCTGGAATGTAGCTCCCCCAATACGGCGGCTTCTAACTTCCACTTGTGGGGTCACATTATTCAATGCTTTTTTCCAAATATCCAGACCGGACATTTCTTCGCTATCTTTCATTTTTTCGGATACGATATCAATTGCATCATAAAAAATATTATAGGCCAAGTTTTTCTTTCCGCGCAACATAATATTGTTTACAAAGCGAGTTACCAAGACATCATTGTATTTTGGGTCTGGTAATGTAATTCGTACTTTCGGTTTTCTTTTTCTCATTACGGTATCAAATTATATCGAAAAAATTATTTCTTGGGTTGTTTTGTTCCGTATTTGGAACGTCTTTGAGTTCTTCCTTCGACTCCGGTAGTATCCAGCGCACCACGTATCACGTGATAACGTACTCCTGGCAAATCTTTCACCCTACCTCCTCTGATCAATACGATCGAGTGTTCTTGCAGGTTGTGACCTTCACCCGGAATGTAAGCATTTACCTCTTTACCATTGGTCAAACGAACCCTCGCTACTTTACGCATAGCTGAGTTTGGTTTCTTTGGTGTGGTAGTATATACTCTAACACACACACCTCTTCTTTGTGGAGATGAATCCAAAGCAGGAGATTTACTCTTGTAGATGAGTTTTTTTCTTCCTTTTCTTACTAACTGTTGTATTGTAGGCATATATTTCCTTTTATTTCTATTTTTATAAACCTTCATTTCCCGATTTTTTCGGGGCTGCAAAGGTACTAAAATATGTTAAAATACAAATTTTTATTTGCAAATTTATTAACTTGCTGATTATAAGTGGAATATGATAAATATAGGTAGGCTATTCTTCGGTAAGAAGAGAGGCAATCCGGACAATTTTTATCTTTGTCTGTTGGACGGAACCTATATCTGCCAATATTTATCAGGTTTCCTTTCTTAACTTCAAGAGTTAGATGAACTTTAAACGGCTGCAAAATTACTTCTTTATTTTAATATACAAACTTTTTTCTTATTTTTTTTATAAACTTTGTTTGTGAACTGTAAAATCGAAAAAAAAACATACATCAAACGGAAGGCAGCAATTGTATTTTCAAGCCATGATAAGTCCGCTCAATAAGCAGGAAGGTTCAAGAAAGTTTCTTTTGGTTTTTTTCATTTTGACACGGTGGAAGTATTTCGAAGAGCATTCATGAGTCATTATATTGTATCGAAAAAAAGGTGAACAATTGTCCACCTTTTCAACATCTTGTATGATAAAATATTATATTACGCCCAATTCCTTCCCCACTTTAATAAAAGCATCAATGGCTTTATCAATATGGTGCATTTCGTGTGCGGCAGACATCTGAATACGAATGCGGTCTTTGCCTCTCGGCACAACGGGAAATGAGAAGGCAATCACATAAATACCTTCTTCCAACATTTTGTTAGCAAAATCGACTGCCAACCGGGATGAGTTTTCATATTTCCCAAACATTATCGGCACGATAGGATGTTCGCCGGGGATAATATCAAAACCGGCTTCGGTCAATTTTTGGCGAAAATACCGGGTATTGTTTTCCAGTTTGTCCCTCAGATAAGTTGATTTCATCAATAAATCAATGGCTTTGATAGAGGCTTGTACTACTGCGGGCGAAACGGAATTGGAGAAGAGATAAGGTCTTGCTTTATTTCTCATCAAGTCGATAATCTCTTGTTTTCCTGAGATAAAACCACCGGAGGCGCCGCCCAAAGCTTTTCCGAAAGTAGAGGTAATCACATCGATTCTACCCATCACATTTCTAAATTCGTGTGTTCCTTTTCCCGTTTTTCCCATAAATCCGGTAGAATGACTATCATCAACCATCACCATAGCATCATATTTCTCTGCCAGATCGCAGATTTCTTCAAGCTTGGCAATATCTCCGTCCATACTAAATACACCGTCGGTGGCAATCATCTTAAAACGGGTATCTTTAGCTTCTTTCAGGCATCTCTCTAAGCCTTTTGCCATTTTGCCGGTTGACGGGTCTTCTTCTTCCACATCCCGCATATCGGCATGTTTAAAAATCCAACGTTGGGCTTTGCAAAGACGAATACCATCGATGATAGAAGCGTGATTTAATGAATCGGTAATAATCGCATCTTCCTTGCCTAATAGTGGTTCAAAAACTGCAGCATTGGCATCAAAAGCGGATGAAAACAAGATGGTATCTTCTGTTCCCAGAAATTCGGACACTTTGCGTTCCAGTTCTTTGTGAATATCTTGCGTTCCGCAAATAAAACGGACGGATGAGAGTCCGTATCCTCTATTGTCTAAGCCCTCGTGAGCGGCTTGCAAAATCTCCGGATGGGAAGAAAGCCCGAGATAGTTATTCGCACAAAAGTTTAGGGCAGCTTTGCCCTTTACAATTATTTCTACTCCTTGTTCACTCTCAATGACTCTTTCATGTTTGTAGAGTCCGGCACTTTCCATTTTTGCCAACTCTTCGCTTAAATATTTTTTTATTTCTCCGTACATAATGTAATAATTTATATTCGGCTGCAAAGGTACGGAATTTAATCTTTGATGATACAATTATTCAACAAAACGAATATTCGCCTTGCATACGACCGGATCGCTACAACAAAACAGAATGCAATGGCGGTAAACTTGACTCTCTACAAAGTTCTAAAAATAAACGCAATCAGCATAAATAGGGAAGCTGTTCACGAATGAATAATATGGATAACAATAATCTAACATTGTATTACAATAATATCAAAACATCAACGCATTGAGAAAAATCTCCTTATATATTATGGTATATAGTGCTTGAGACAAAACGCCAGTTTGTTCATCAATAGTTGATTTTAAGATGGTATTCACGTATTCGCTGCATCCGGCTCTTCGTTACACTCGTGTATAAAACATCCGCATCAAACTTGGCGTTTTCTCCCGAAGCACTATCCAAAAAGGTAGTTTC
>CAZLTF010000303.1:0-1648 GCA_964562195.1 uncultured Bacteroidales bacterium
GCAAGGTGTATCACTCCGTCAAATTGCTCTTTCTGAAATAATTTCTGAACAAAGTCTCCATCTACAATATCTCCTTTGATAAAATGATAATTTGGTTTACTTGAAATGTCTTTTAAGTTCTCAAGATTACCGGCATAAGTCAATTTATCCAAATTGAATATATCATAATCGGGATATTTATTTACAAATAGCCTTAGTAGGTGTGAACCTATGAAACCTGCTCCTGCTGTTATTAATATGTTTTAATACTATTATGTTTTAATTCTTTCCCAATCTGAAAATATTCAAAGCCCAACGACACCATATCGAGATTGGAATACTGATTTCGCCCGTCGAAGATAACTGCGTTTTTCAGATTTTTTTTCATTTCATCAAAATCGGGAGATCTAAATTCCTTCCACTCCGTCAATAAAATCATGGCATCCGCATCTTTGAGAACATCATATTTTGATTTACAATACTCAATATTGGGAACATCTTTGAAATACTTATACTTAGCCTCGTCGTTGGCTTTTGGGTCATAGGCTTTTATTGTTGCGCCGTGCTCAACAAGTTTATTGATAGTATATATGGAAGGTGCTTCGCGCATATCATCCGTCTCGGGTTTGAAGGTCAATCCCCATACGGCGAAAGTATATGAAGAAAGATTGGTTCCATACTTTTTCAATATCTTGTTTGCGATAACAAATTTCTGTTCATTGTTGACCTCTTCTACCGATGAAATAATTTTTGCTTCATATCCCTTATCTTTTGCCATTTTTTTCAATGCTTTCACATCTTTTGGGAAGCAAGACCCCCCATATCCGACACCGGGATAAATAAAATCATATCCAATTCTCGAATCCGAGCCAATACCGATTCTTACTTTATTGACATCTGCCCCGAGCAATTCGCAGATATTGGCAATTTCATTGATAAATGATATTTTGGTAGCCAACATTGCATTGGCTGCATATTTAGTCATTTCAGCAGATCTGACATCCATCTCTATCAGGCGGTCGTGATTTCTCAGAAACGGATAATAAAGTTGTCTCATTTTTTGGAATGAGGCTTCCTTTTCGGCACCTATCACCACTCTGTCGGGTCTCATAAAATCTTTTATCGCAGCACCTTCTTTTAGAAATTCGGGATTAGAGATCACATCAAATGTAAATTTCACGCCTCTCTTTTCCAGTTCCGAAGCGATACTTTCCCGTACTTTATCAGCCGTTCCGACAGGCACCGTAGATTTATCGACAACAATCAGATCGTGAGACATATTCCGTCCTATTTCTTTGGCAACTTCCAAAACCTGTCCAAGATCGGCAGAACCGTCACTTCCCATAGGAGTACCTACGGCGATAAAGACAATCTCTGCTTCTTGCAAGGCTTCTTCCATATCGGATGTGAATGTTAAGTTATTTTTCTTAACATTTTGTTGAATCATCTCTTTCAATCCCGGCTCATAAATAGGAATGATTTGTTTCTTAAGATTATCGATTGTCCGGCTATTCTTATCCATACAGACAACTTTGTTTCCCATCTCCGAGATACAAGTTCCCGTCACAAGACCAACATAGCCCGAACCAATTATTGAAATATTCATTTAGGATTGTTTATTCTATACAAAATTCATCTCCATTATTCAAAACACGATGAGCTTATTTTT
>CAZLTF010000304.1:0-2148 GCA_964562195.1 uncultured Bacteroidales bacterium
GGCTACGGAAATGTTTCCAAAGGAGCACAGGAGATCGCCGCATTATTACCGCTCAAAGAAATTTCACCTGCCGAATTATTAAAATTAAAAAAACAAAACAATCCCACCAATGTGCTTTACAAAGTAGTATTCAAAGAGAAAGATCTGGCGAAACGAATTGATGGAAGCGCATTTGAACTTCAAGATTATTATAGTCATCCCGAGAAATATGAAGGTACCTTTGAGCAATATATTCCGGAAATTACGATTTTGATGAATTGTATGTATTGGGATGCCCGTTATCCAAAGTTGATCACGAAGGAGTATCTTCATAATAAATATGATGAAAATACACATTCTTTGATGGTCATCGGTGATGTCACTTGTGATCCGGGAGGATCGATAGAATGTACTTATGATTGTACATTGATCGAAGATCCTGTTTTTGTCTATGATCCTAAGACCGCTAAGGTTACCAAAGGTGCCGGAGGTGAAGGTATTTTGGTGATGGCTGTGGATATCTTGCCGAGTGAGTTGCCGAGAGAATCATCGGAAGCTTTCAGCAGCGCATTGGCAAAATATGTTGCTGCCATTGTTCGTGCCGATTACTCCAAATCGTTTGATGAATTGGAGCTGCCCGCTCCCATGAAACGCGCACTAATCTTGCATAATGGTGAATTTACACCCGATTTCCAATATATGAAAGAATACCTTAAATAATAGAAAATTAATTGAATATTAGTATATGAAAAAAATATTATTGATAGGAGCCGGATTGTCCACTCCAAGTTTGATAAAATATCTTCTTGACAATGCGGAGCAAGAAAATTGGGAAGTGACGATCGGAGATGTTGATACCGGTCAAGTGAATAAAAAAATCAATGGGCATCCACGTGGAAAAGCATTGAAAATGGATATCTTTGATGATGAACAACGTGCCCGTGAAATCAAAAATGCAGATATTGTCATTTCGATGCTTCCTGCCCGTTTTCATCATCTGGTAGCCAAATGTTGTGTTCGATTTGGTAAGGATATGGTGACGGCATCGTATGTTTCGGACGAAGTCAAAGCAATGAATGAAGAAGCCAAAGAGAAAGGTATTATCTTGCTCAATGAGATAGGTCTTGATCCGGGCATCGATCATATGTCTGCTATGCGAGTCGTAGATGATATTAAGGCTTCCGGAGCCAAAATGCTGGCTTTTCGCTCTTCGACCGGAGGTCTGGTAGCTCCTAAATATGATAATAATCCTTGGAATTATAAATTTACATGGAACCCTCGCAATGTAGTGCTTGCAGGGCAGGGGGGGGCTGTGTTTATCCGCAAAGGAATGTATAAACATATTCCCTACCATCGTTTGTTTTTGCGTACGGGAAGGATAAATATTGACGCTTATGGTGAATTTGAGGTATATCCCAACCGGGATTCTTTGAAATACAGGGGAGAATACCATTTGGAAGATATTCCGACGATGTATCGCGGTACGATTCGCCGCCCGGGTTTTGCACGTACGTGGAATTTATTGGTACAACTGGGATTGACGGATGATTCTTTCGTCATGGAAAAGTCCGAAGAGCTTTCCAATCGCGACTTCGTAAATACATTCTTGCGGTATGAAGTGGATATTCCCGTAGAGAAAAAAGTTGCCGGTTATCTCGGGATTAGCGAGGATTCGCACGATATGTACAAATTGCGTTGGCTGGGATTGTTTGATGATACAAAACATGGCTTAAAAAATGCTACACCGGCTCAATTGCTCCAAAAAATCTTGGAAGAAAAATGGCAGTTGGACCCTGATGATAAAGATATGATCGTGATGCAACATCAGTTTGTTTTTGAAAAAGACGGTAAGAAAAAAGAAATTACTTCCACGATGGTCGTAGAAGGCAAAGATAGTGTGCATACTTCTATGGCACAGACAGTTGGCTTGCCTGTTGGCATTGCTACGAAGATGATCCTCAATGGTGATATCGTCGCAACAGGGATTCATATTCCGACTTCACGCTTGATATACAAACCGGTATTGGAAGAGTTGGAAAATTATGGAATACGATTTGTCGAAAAGGAAATTGACTTTGTCGAAGAATAAAATATTTGTGATATGAGTTTAGGAAAATGGCTTGGCATGGGTGCCGGTTGGATACTTCTGGGACCGATAGGTGCGCTGTT